>JASHUE010000521.1:0-7436 GCA_030040195.1 Streptosporangiaceae bacterium
CGGTCGGTGGCGCGGGGTGGATGGCCGGCGTCGTTGAGTTCGAGCTGCAAGGCCAGGATCCGGTCCGCGCGCGGGTCACGATGGTGTTCACCGGCGACCTGCTCGCGCACGCGCACTACTCCGTGGCGCTGCCTTCCTCCGGGTAAAAGACGCCGCCCAGCCGCGAGCCCGGCCGGTAGCCGAGGTGGAACCACGGCGGCTGCAAGTCGACCACTTGCCCTGCGGCCAGCGCCGCCGCCGCGGTGCCGACCGCCTGGCGCTGGGCCGCGTCGCTAGCGTAGTCCCCCCCAGCGTGGCCGACCACGATGATGCGGCCCGCGACCGGCATGTCGAGGTAGCGAAACGTCCAGTCGAGCATCTGCAGGCACGGGCCCGCCTCGTAGAACCCCCGCTCGCCCTGCGCGATCACCATGACCGCCCGCTTGCCCCGCATCCGGTCGCGGAAGCTTGCTTCTTCCAGGTCGAGCAGGCAGCTCCACCGGTCGAGGAAGACCTTCAGCTGGCCGGCCGGCCCGTACCAGTACAGCGGCGTGCCCACCAGGACCAGGTCGGCGGCGTACAGCCGGTCCATCAGCGCGGCGAAGTCGTCGCTGATGTCGCAGCCGCCTGCTGCCACGCACGCGCTGCAGCTCGCGATCGGCTCGATCCGGTAGTCGGTCAGGAAGATCTCGTCGGTTTTCATCCCGGCCGCCCGCAGCCCGGCCAGGAGATCGAGCACCGCGGTACGGGTGTTTCCCCGCCGGCGCGGGCTGGCGGTAATGGCGAGCGCTACCACCAGCGGGCGCGCGCGGTGGTGAGCACTTCGAAGCCGTCCTCGGTGACGAGCCCGTTGTGCTCGAACATCGCCCCGCCGATCTCCGGGTCGCCGAGCAGCAGCTCGACCGCGAGGTACATGCCCGGCTCGATCACCGTATGGTCACCCGGCATGAGCCAGGGGCGCTCCCACATCATGCCGAGCCCGTGACCGACGGCAGGGAACCCTTCCATCTCCGGTTCCGCAGGCGTCAGGCCCTGCACCACCGCTGACGCCTCCATCCACCGCTCGCCGCGGCGGTAGAGCTCGTCAGCGGTAACGCCGGGCCGCACGTCGGCGCAGATCGTCTCCACGGCTTCGATCACCGCCTCCAGGAGCGCTCGCTGCCTGGGCGTCGGGTTATCGCCGACGCACCGCGACCGGCCGAAGTCGAAGAAATAGCCGCCGTAGGAGCCGTAGCAGTCGCAGTGGAACATGTCGCCGGCCTGCAGAGGCCGCAGCACGTCAGCCGACGGCAGCCGCGCGTAGGTGAACCCGTCGGCCCACGGCCCGGACGAGCAGGGAGCGTCGTAGAGGGCGGCGCCGGCCCTGATCACCGTGCTGGCCGCGGCGGCATGGGCCTCCGCCTCGGTCGCACCCACGACGGCGTGTTCCATCAGCGCCTCGACGGCGCGGTTCCCGATGTCGCACGAACGCCGGATCAGCTCCTGCTCAGCCGGGCTCTTGATCAGCCGGAGCTCCTCGACGAGCTGGTCCGCCCGGACCAGCGTCGCGCCCGGCAGCTGCTCGGCCAGGCCGAGGTAGGCGGCTGCGGTCATGTAGCTCGCACCCACCACCGCAAGCCGGCCGCGTTCCAGGCCCGCGTCGCGGATCGCCTGCGCCGCCGTCTCAACCACGTGGATCGACGGCCGTACCTGGTCGGCAACGACGAGGTCCTTCCGCCACCAGGGGATGTCGACAACGACGGTTGATGGCCCGTCCGCCGGGAGGATGCAGACGCCATGCGACCGGGCCGAGCCGATGCCCGCCTCGTCGCCCATGTACGGCTGCTGGGAGTAGTGATTGGTCAGGTACAGCACGTCGGCGCTCATGTCCATGAACGCGCCGCCGCGGGACCAGACGACCGCGGCGTCAAATCCCTGCTCGCCCGCGGCGGCCCTGGCGCGCTGCTGCCGGTCGAGGAACTCCGCGCGCGGGACGACTCGCCACGGGTCGGTCTCGGGGACCGACGGACCTGCCTCAGCACCCTGCACGGTCGACGTCACGAAGCCCTCCCCGGTTTTGTCAAAGCGCTTTGCACGCGAGACTAAACCGGCATGAGGCCCTAGGGCAACAGGCCCGTCATGGCTGGGTCTCTAAGACCGCGATGTGCTGTGCCGGTGCAGGATCAGGGACTTGCTCGCGGTGTTCATGACCACAACGTGCCGTTCCAGTGCACGATCAGGTACTTGCTGGCATTCCAGCCGACCGCCCAGGCATTGCAGGCCGAGGTAGCTGCGACGGCAGCAAGCGCGAACGCCCCTCGCGGGCTCGGGCTCGGTACCTGCGTCCAGGTGGTCCCGTTCCAGCGCATGATGAGCGTCTGCGATCCGGTGTACCCGACGGCCCAGATGTCTGATCGGGAGACCGAACCGATGCCGTCGAGGACAGCACCGCCGCGAACGTCGGGCACGAGCGCTTGCTTCCACGCCTTGCCGTTCCAGTGGAAGATGACAATCCCGGTCGGGTCTGATCCGACAGCCCAGGCGTTTTGCCGGGACATGGCAGCCACGCCGGAGAGGGTCGTGTACTCAGGCGAGGACGGGCTGCGGACTTGCTTCCAGGTTTTCCCGTTCCAGTGCAGGATCAGCGGAACAACGCCATTGTTGGTGCCCACTGCCCAGACGTTGCGGGCTGACGTGGCCGCCACTGCGCTGAGGACGCCATTCTGGATGTAGACGGGGGACTGAGTCCAGGTTTTCCCGTTCCAGTGCAGGATGAGCGACTGGTCGCCGTAATAGCTGTCCCCGGTAAAGCCCACCGCCCACACATCGCTCGGCGAGGTTGTGGCCACGCCCTGCAGGTACACGACGCCGGCATTCGTTGCGTAAAGCGTCGGTGCCTGCGACCATCTGGTGCCGTTCCAGTGCAGGATCAGGGTCTTTTCCCAGCCGTCCTCGTACAGGAATCCAACCGCCCAGGCATTGTCGGCTGAGGTGGCAGCTACCGCGTCGAGGTACCCCGATCGCGCGGTCTTCGGGATCGGCGAAGCCGCCCAGTGCGAGCCGTTCCAGTGCAGGATCAATGTGCCCCGCGAGCCAGATCCCACTGCCCAGCCGTTCCTGGCTGAGGTGAACGCGACGCCGCTGAGGGCCCCGTTGGCTGTGAGATAAGAGGGCGCGGACGGCAGTCGTGATGAAGTGGCAGACGCTTTCGCTGGCGATTCGGCTGCGGCTCCGGCCGCCAGCATCACCGCTAAGAGGCCAATGGCAACAGCGGAGGACCGGGGCGGGGCTACTGGCCGCCGAGAACGGGGCTTAATCCCAGGCATTGCGCGATTATTGCAGTTCCTGTGAGTCGTCAGGGAGATGGTCCGGTTCGGTGGTCGTGGTCCAGCCGGAGAAAGGGTCTGCTTCACCGCAATGGGCGGAACGCCGCGCGCAACTCTTCCGAGAACAGCTCCGGTTGTTCCCACGCGGCGAAGTGCCCGCCTCGCTCGGCCTCGTGGAAGTAGGTCAGGTTGTGGTACGCCTGCTCGGTCCAGCTGCGCGGCGCGTGGACGTACTCCTCGGGGAACACCGTGACTGCCGCCGGGAAGGAGACGTCGGCGGCGGCGTAGAAGTTCTTGCCCGTAACGGCTTGTTGCCAGTACAGCCGCGCCGCGGACGTCGGCGTGTTCGTGAACCAGTAGAGCGAGGTGTTGTCGAGCCAGTCGTCGCGCGTGATGGCGCCGTAGGGCTGTCCGGCAAAGAGCTGGGCCAGGTGCTCGTAGGTGCCCGCGTCGTGGTCAAGGAGCCAGGCCGCCAGGCCGACGGGCGTGTCCGCCAGGCTGTAGCCGATCGACTGCGGGCGCGTGCCCTGGATGACGCCGTATCCGCGGTGATACGTCGCGAACGCGACCTGTTCGTACGCGCGCTTTTCCGCATCCGACAGGCTAGCGGGCGCAGGATCGCCGTTGCGGATGTGACCGAGCACCTCGAGCGGGACCATCTGCGCGAAGCTGACGTGGATGCCGGCCAGCCCGTCGGGCGCCTGGCGCGCCATCGCGGCCGAGACCGCCGTGCCCCAGTCGCCGCCCTGCGCGACGTAGCGCGCATATCCGAGTCGCTCCATCAGCACCGCCCACGCCCGCGCGATGCGGTCGGGGCCCCAGCCGGTAGCTGCAGGTTTGCCAGAAAATCCGTAGCCCGGCAGCGACGGAATCACCACATCGAAGGCGTCCGCCGCGCTTCCGCCGTGGCCGGCGGGATTGGTCAGCGGCTCGATGATCTTCAGCTGCTCGATGACCGAGCCCGGCCAGCCGTGCGAGACGATCACCGGCAGAGCGTTCTGCTGCGGCGACCGGACGTGGATGAAATGGACGTCGAGCCCGTCGATACCGGTCACGAACTGCGGGAGCGCGTTCAGCTTCGCCTCGCATCTGCGCCAGTCGTAGTCGTTTGCCCAGTAGTTCGCGAGGTCCTGGACAGTCGCGAGCTGGACGCCCTGCGACTGATCATCCACAGGCTCTTGCTCGGGCGGCCGCCACGCCGCGATCCGCCGCCGAAGGTCGGCGATCGCCTCGTCGGCAATATCCACATGAAACGGCCGGACGGCCGGATCCCCGTTCATGGCAGCGGTCCTTCCCTGGTGTGCAGTCATCTAACGGAGCGGCCGGAAGCTCGCACGGAGCTCTTCGGAGAACAGTTGCCCGCCGGCCGGCTGGCCATCGACAAACGCGCGGGAGATCTTGTAGTAGCTGTCGGTGTCGTGATCGAGCATCCAGGCCGCCAGCGCGACCGGTGAGTCCAGCAGGGCGTAGCCGATCGTCTGCGGCCGCGTGGCCTGCTCCAGGAAATAGCCGAAGCCGCCGGTCCTGAAGGCGTTGACTGCGGCGGCCGCGGCCCGTTCCTCCTCGGAGTCCGCGGGCAAGCCGCTGACGTTGGCCAGCGCATTCCTCAGGAAATTCAGGTGGATGCCGACCAGCCCTTCGGGTGCCTGGCCGCCCGTCGCGTCGGTGACCGCGGCGCCCTGATCGCCGCCCTGGCCGACGTAGGGGGTGTAGCCGAGCCGGCGCATGAGCTCGGCCCACGCCCGCGCGATACGGCCGGGGTCCCAGCCGGCCTCGATCGGCTGGCCGGAGAAGCCGTAGCCCGTCATTGAGGGCAGCACCAGGTCGAACGCGTCCTCGGCCGAGCCACCGTGCGCGGTCGGGTCGGTGAGCGGACCGATGACCTCGAGCAGCTCTATCACCGAGCCGGGCCAGCCGTGCGTGATGATCAGCGGCAGCGCGTCCGCGTGCGGTGACTTCACGTGGATGAAGTGGATGTTCTCGCCGTCGATCTCGGTCGTGAACTGCGGCAACGCGTTCAGCTTCGATTCGGGCATGCGCCAGTCGTACTCGGTCGCCCAGTAGCGGGCGAGCTTCTGGAGGGTGGCCAGCTGCACGCCCTGCGACCGGTCTTTGACCAGTTCCTGGGATGGCCAGCGTGTCGCCGCGATGCGCCGCCGGAGGTCTGCGATCACCGTTCAGGGCACAGCAAATGGACGACAGGGCAGCCTGGCCACCTGCGCTGGCGGCGACAAGGCCTCTGTTCAGGCAGCTGCTGCGGCCCGGTACCGTTCGTGCCGCCCGGCCGATTCTGGTCGCGCCTCTCCCGCCCAGTCCGGGACCGGCCTGGTGCAGCCTTGCCGGACGAGCTCATCGATGTGCACGGCCAGCAGAATGGCCCCGTCTGTCAGCAGGTCGCGCTCGGCAGGAGTGATGTCGCCCCGGTCAGCCCGCTCGCGGAAGATCGCGCACGTGTGCTCGAGTGCTGCCTCGACTGTAAGCACGGTAATCACGGTTCCCACCTCCACCCCAGGTATACCGCCAGGGGTGCCGAGGCCGGGCAGAGGCGTTGGTCCCCACCATAGGCCCAGCTTGCACAGCATTTAGAGGCCGGTGCGCTGCCATCGGCGGTATCGCGCTTTGCCGTGGAGCCGGCGGCTGATCTGGGCGCCGGTGAAGAACGGCGGCATAGCTGCCAGTCGCTGGCCGAGCAGCTGGCGCCGGCGCAGAGCTCGCCACCCGGAGAGCGTGCGGGCGTCGGGATAGGTGGTGAGGGCGAAGTTGATGGCGGCGTCGACGTCGAAGGTCGCGGTACGGCCGCGGTCGTAGGCCCGGCACGCGTGCTCGAGGGCCTGGATGGCGAGCGCGGCGTTCGCGGCGCGCTGCAGCCTGCTTGCGGCGGGCAGGTCGGCGCCGGGCCCGGCGAAGAAGTCGTCGAAGACCGACTTGCGTTCCAGCAGGTCGACCCAGGGGGTGTAACTGGGGCGGCCGGTGAGGCTGTCGTGGTGCAGCCGGTACAGAGCCTGGTCGGGTCCCTCGACGTGACCGACGTCGGACACCGAGGCGACGCGCAGCCACATGTGGAGGTCGGTGGCGACCTTGATGCCCGTGGAGAGCAGCCCGGTCCGCTCGAGTGCGCTCGCGCGGACGATGGCCTCGGGTGTGGTGATGCAGGTGACCGCCGTCCGGCAGCGCTCGGCGACCCAGTCCTGGCCGTGCCAGATGGTCCAGGAGCGAAGCCGGGTGCTCGGGTCCCGCGGGACGGGACCGCGAAAGTGCCGCGGGTGCCCGTACACCAGGCCGACCGCAGGGAATGCGCTGAACAGCGCGGCCGAGCGGGCCAGGGAGCCGGGAGTGAGCAGGTCGTCGGCGTCGAGGCGCATGATGAGCTCGCCGGCCGCGTCGGCGTGCCCGCGGTTGAACGCTGCCGCGGGGCCGCCGTTGGCCGCCAGCGCGATCAGGCTGACCCGCGGATCGGCCTCGGCCAGCGTGCGCGCGACGTTCGCGCTGTCGTCGGTCGAGGCGTCGTCGACGATGATCACCTGCACGTCGACGCCGTCCTGCGCAAGCACGCTGGCGACCGTCTGCGGCAGGTAGTGGCCATAGTTGTACATCGGGATGATGACCGACACCAGCGGACGCCGGCCCGGCGCGGGCCGGCTGGCCGGGCTGCGGACACATGCCTGTCGCCCGATGCCCCGGCTGCGATGACCGGCTCTGCCAGTCCAGCTCTCAGGCTTCTCGTTGGTCTGAACTGGCTCGGCCTGCACAGCTGAGGTCTCCCGTCGTCGTCAGCGGCTCACATTCGGGCATGGGAAGGCCAGCGCGTTCTCGATGCGTAGTCCTGACGACGCCTGCGGGGCAGGCAGTCGTATCCCCCTGGACCTGTGTAGCCTCAGGACCTGGAATAACCCTGAGAATCAGATCCGGATCAGCGCTGAGAATCGTTGGCGCCGGTGGGCGCCCGTCGCGGCGGGCAGCACGAGCACAGGAGGTTGACCGGTGACAGCGACCCAGCAGGTCGGCGAGGCCGCCCGGATCACGAGCCCGTTCGCCTGGGAGCAGCACTGCTGCCTGCCGCTGCGGGCCGACTACGACGTCGCTCCGCTGCGCCGGTATCTCGATGCTGGCGTCAGCTACGTGTCGGTGAACGTCGGGTTCGCGCCCCACGAC
>JASHUE010000522.1:0-2726 GCA_030040195.1 Streptosporangiaceae bacterium
AAGCCCGTTGACATCGCCATTTGATGGCGTGGCGGGTGCCGCAATAGTCATGATCTGAGCGTCGCGCGCGACGGCCGGCCCCGTGTAGTGCCGGGACTCACTGGTTCGCGGTGACATATGTCAGATCGCTCTCACGGATGGCCAGCGATGGTTGTCCGGGTCGAAAGGTCTGCCGACCGCAAGTCCTCGTTGCGCCCACCTGACGCTCGCTGGTCCAGAACCCCCGCTTCTCGGCACCACCGGACGTCTGGCACGCGCTTGTGTTGATGCCGGGCTCGGCGAGCCGGAAGGCGTTGCGATCATTGATCTGCCGGCGGGCAGAGGAGAACGGGCGACTCGGTGGCATGGCTGGCGAGGCGACCGGCATGGCCGGATCCCATGAGCACGGGCGTGGCCGTTAGCCTTCTCTCGGACTCAAGCCGGCAGCGGAGGCAGGTAGGGGTCGGGCAACCGGGTTCGGTCGTGGGCACAGGCTCTTGGATTGCGGGACGGTCGGGTGTGAGGAGCGGCGCCGTACCTGGTGTTCTAGTTGCAGAGCGGCTGCCCGACCGGGCGGCGCAATTACAGCCGGTCCCCGGACACTGTGACCAGGAAGCTGGCAGCCGAGCCGCAGGCCGTCAGTAAGCGGTCTCTGCAAGCTGGCGAGCGCCCTGCGCTATGCCAGATCTAAGGATGGCTTAATTTATCCATCGCTGTTGCAACAACAGTACCTCTGTTAATTCTGGCCTCGATCACCACGCGGACTCCGCCGGCGGCGGAGCGCGGTCCCCCGCCGCCAACGGCGAGGGGGAGTTACACCTCCATGGCCTTGATCGCATAACTCGCGGCGTCGTCGATCGACTCGCGGTAGGCGGCAATCTGATCCGACATGCCCTGTTGATGACCAGCCTGCGGAGCCTCAGTGTTTTCTCGCGTTAAGCCAGCCAGGATCGGCCGAAGGGCCGCTCCGGGTACTGTCGGGCCGCTCTCACCCCCGCCCATCCCCGCAGGCCCCGATCCAGCTCCTCACTGTCACTCCCCGCCGCCCTCCTGGCCGCCACATGACCGTCAAAGGCACGCCGATCAGGCCGGCCAGCCGACCGCACCAGAACGGGGCAATCTGCATCTGGCCAGGCGTCTCACCGACGCCACTGCCGACCGCGCAGAGTCGGCGATCCGGTCGCACGCTGGGTCAGATATCGGCTGACGCTCAGTGACTTGCCCTGGCCCGGGCCCGCTCCTGCAAGGGTATGCGCCTGCGCAGGCTGTTCGGCTCTGGCAGGAACGTAGCGACCAGGTGGGTTTGCGGGTTCGCCGGCCGAGCGATATCGGTATCGTGTGCTGGTTTTGCGCCTTCGGGCGGGTTGCCGCAGTCGCCGCCGCGTTTGCCGCACTGATCGCCGGGGTGGCCGCTTGCCAGGCAGTCCGGCCGCCGCGGCGGCCGGCCGTAGCCAGCAGCCCTGCAGCGATGGCGGGCCCGCATCCGCCCAGCCCCCGCACGTCCCAGAGCTCTGGCGCCGCCATTGACCCGGCCTATTTCAGCCCTGGGGCGTGCATGGCGTTTCCGCCGGTGATCGGGAACCGGCACCTGACGGTGTTCCTGGACGCTGGCCATGGCGGGCTGGACCCCGGCGCGGTGGGCACGACCAAGACCGGGAAGACGATCTACGAGGCCGACGAGACCCTGCCGGTGGTACTTGACACGATGGCGATCCTGCGGCGTGCGGGCTTCCGGGTCGTGGTGTCCCGGACCGGCCCGACGTCGGTGCTGCGCCTGGGGTCAGGCGACGTGTCGGGAAGCCTGCTGACCGCCGAGGGCTCACACGACGACATTGCCGCACGGGACGTCTGCGCCGATATGGCCCGCGCCAACGTGCTTGTGGGCGTCTACTTCAACGCCGGCGCGACTGCTGCCAACGCAGGCTGCATCACCGCTTATGACCCCGCCCGGCCTTTCGCCAGCGACAACCGCCGGCTGGCCGGCCTGGTGCAATCCGCGGTCCTCGCCGCGATGAACGCCCAAGGCTGGCAGATCCCAGACGGCGGAGTCCAGCCCGACCAGGGGCTCGGCTCCGCGCTCACCGCCGCCGACATCGCCTACGGGCACCTGCTGCTGCTCGGCCCGGCTAAGCGCGGCTACTTCAGCACGCCGAGCCAGATGCCAGGGGCGCTCATCGAGCCGCTGTACATCACCGATCCCTTCGAGGGCTCGATCGCGGCCAGCAACCGCGGCCAGCAGGTCATCGCAGCCGGGCTGGCGCGTGCCGTCGAGCAGTACTTCGCCTCGCCGCACTCGCCCTGACACAGCAGCCGCATCCGGCACGGCCAGCCCTGAGCCAACGCCCGCACCAGCACCGCCCTGCTCACCGCGTACAACAGCCCCTCCCCGACGGGCAGCCCCACCCCGGCTCTTCCTCCGGGAACCGCGAAGGGTGCCCGTTCCAGACCACCCCGGTGTCCGGCCCGCTGTCTCTGCGCATTGGTCGGCACTCTCTTCCAGTCATGTCCGACGCCCACGACCACACCCGCGAACGTCCTGCTATTGCATGGGCCATGCAGCGCGCCAGGCCGGACGCGATGTGGCCGCCTCGGCCCTCCGGCGCGGTGGTCGTACCGGCCGGCCGGATCTCAACCTCGGCCACTGGATCTTCGGCCTTACCCTGAGCGACAAAAAGCTCAGGGATAACGCCCGCCGAGCCGCCGTTCGGCGCGGCGGGTCTCTTGTCGGACATTATGAGCTAGGCGGT
>JASHUE010000523.1:0-8846 GCA_030040195.1 Streptosporangiaceae bacterium
GATGTGTACTGATCGTGGTCCTCCCTCATCGTAGATCTAGTGAGCCTAAGCTCTCGCACGCGCCCGAAGGGCCCGACTAGTCACGGCTTCAGGACCGGCTGGCGCAGGTAACGCAGGTCGCGGCGGATGGCCGTGCGGCCAGCCGGCCGGCCGGGATTTGCTGCCCGCAGCGCTGGCAAATCCCGTAGCCGCCTTCGTCGAGGCGGGTCAGCGCCGAGTCGATCTCCCGCAGCCAGTCCACCACCCGGCCGATGTGCGCGGCGACGTGCTGCCGCTCGAAGGCGAGCGTGGCTCCCTCCGGGTCGTGCTCGTCATCTGCGTTCGCGTTGCGCGCAGCCTCGACCGAACTGGCGAAGTCGCGCTCAAGCCCTGCGAGCTGGTCTCGTGCCCTAGCACGCTCAGACTCCAGCGCCGTCCGCGCGTCCTCGCTCATCCGCCTGCCTTCGGCGGGCCCGTCCGCGTCATGCCTGACTGCTTACCACATCCAGCTCGGGGGCGGCCGGGTCCGCCGGATGTGCGGTTGTCGGCCCTATGGGGCAGGCTGGGACCATGTCAGACACCCTTACCTTCATGGCCGTCCACGCTCATCCCGACGATGAGGCGTCGAGTACGGGCGGCGTGCTAGCGACGTACTCCGATCAGGGCATCCAGACCGTGGTGGTGACCTGCACGAACGGCGAGTTCGGGGACGCCCCTGGCCAGGTCAAGCCGGGCGAGGACGGGCACGAAGAGCAAGCCGTGGCGCAACTGCGGCTGGCCGAGTTGCGGCAGTCATGCAAGATCCTCGGCGTCACGCACCTGGAGCTGCTTGGCTACCAGGACTCCGGCATGCCGGACTGGGACTACAAGCAGCGGCCCGAGGCCTTCTGCAACGTCCCCCTGGACGTCGTCTCCGGGCGCATCGTCGGCCTGATCGAGCAGTATCAGCCGCAGGTGGTCGTGTCCTATGACCCGGATGGCCTGTACCAGCATCCAGACCACGTGCACGCTGCGCGAGCCGCCGCGGCGGCCGTGGCGCAAGCGGGCACGGTCGCCAAGTTCTACCAGACGGCCATGCGCGGGAGCGTCTGGCGCAAGATCTGGGATGCGCTGCGCGAGCTCGGTGCCGACGTTCCTGAGCGGCGGCTCACCCCGGAGGAGCAGGAGAAGTCCGAGGCGAACGAGAGGCGCATCACCACCTTCGTGGACATCCGGCCGGTGCTGGACCGCAAGCGCGAGGCCCTCATGGCCCACGCCAGCCAGATCCAGGAGTCATGGTTCAGCAGGATTCCGCCGGAGATCGCGGCTGAGGCGTTTGGCTACGAGACCTTCATCCGCGTCTCCGACACGACCGGCGCCGCCGTTCCGGAAACCGACCTGTTCGCCGGGCTGAGGTAAGCCGGGCGGCCCGGCAGGCCCTACTCGTGTGGCCGGTTAGCCGCGGTACTGGCCCGGGCGACCTGGCCAGCCCCGCTGGTCATCGCGCGGCGCCAGGGCAGCACGCCCTCAATCTCGGTTTCCAGCGAGAAGCTGAGAAAGGTCCTGATCAAGACGATCAGACCGAGCACGAGCACGTTGGTCAAGGTCGGAGCGACGGCGACGGTCCGGATCAGGTCGGCCGCCACCAGCACCTCCAACCCGAGCAGCAGCGTGGCCCCGAAGGCTTGGCGCAGCGCCTGGTATCCCTGCCGGGCATTGCCAGCGCGCCGCCAGACTATGGCCGCCAGTATCATCGACCACACGACGCCGACCACGAGGATGGCGGCGCCGAGGCCCTCGAATCCCTGGGCCACGTGATCCATCAGCGATGTAAACGAGGATGTCGCGTCCCCGGTCGCTGTCGCGAGCCCTGACACTGTCACCCCGGCCTTCTCGCCCTCGACCCGGCTAGCTGCCGCCGTCGCTGCACCGGCGTTCCGGCTCGTGTACCCAGAAGTTCGCCCGGCCCATCCCGCCCGCGCGTCAAGACCACGTCACCGGCGCTGCGGCCAGCGTGCGGGTCCGGCTTCGCGCCGCCGCGATCCGGGCATAGTGGCCGTTTCTTTATCTACCGAATGTCCGGCCTGCCAGCGGCTTGCGACGGGTTGCGGCACGATGGTCCGGTGATCTTTTTCCTAGTTCGGGCCATGCGGTCGGGCCAGCGGGTGCGGATCAGCATCCTGCTCGGCACAGCGGCAGCCTGCGTCCTGCTCGGAGCCTTGCTGTTCTCGCTGGCCGAGAGCCTCCCGTTCACGACCGGGCTCTACTGGGCGATCACCACGGCAACTACGGTGGGTTACGGCGACGTCACGCCGCACAATGGCCTTGGCCGGCTTATCGCCTCTGGTGTCATGCTGACGACCATCCCGCTGCTCGCCTCGGTTTTCGCCCTCGCGACCGGCGGCTACGCGGCGGCCGGAATACGGAGGATCCTCGCTATGCACAGTCCCCTCCCTGACCCCCCGTACCGGCTCGTGATCGGGATGAGCCAGTCCGTGCCGGCGATCCTGAGAGAACTCGTCGCCGCGCGCGTCACGGTAGTCCTGCTGGCGGACCTGGATCCGGCCGGGTTGTCGCCGGAGGTACACCACATCCGCGCGGATCCCACCGACGAGTCGGCGATCAGGCGGGCGAACCCGGCGGCCGCGGAGCAGGCACTGATCACCGGGACGTCCGACGGGGATGTGCTGGTCAGCTCGGTCCTGGTGCGCAAACTGGCTCCCGATCTGCCGATCGTCGCCGTCGTGAGCTCGGTCTCGGTACGCGAGGCGCTGCGGGATCTCGGCGTGCGGCAGACGATATCCCCGCACGACCTGATCGCCGCGACGCTCGCCAAGAGCCTCGAGGCACCGCACGCGGCCGATATGGTGTCCGACCTAGTCGAGTCGCCAAGGCACCGGCTCAGCGAGGTCGACGCGGCGACCGAGGGAGCGGTCGGCAAGCCGCTGAGCGCGGTACGGGACGAGCGTGAGGGGCTGGTGCTCGGCCTCGTGCACAACGGCACGTTCACCCTTGGCCTGGCCGACGACCCGACGGTCGAAGCCGGCGATTCTCTCCTGATCGCCGAGAGCGCCCCGCCGCCCACGGCCAACGGACGGCGGGCCGCGGGCGAGCGGCAGGCCGCCGGCCAAGGCTAGATCGCCTCGCCGGCAAACGCTGGGCGGCCGGGCGTGCGCGGGGTGCTCCGCGTGGCCACACTGGAGTGGTGAGCGAACTCGTCAGGACGGCCATCCGGGTTGAGGGCGTCGTTCAGGGCGTCGGCTTCCGGCCGTTCGTGTACGGCCTGGCGACCAGCCTGGGCCTGACCGGGCTGGTGGGCAACGACGTGGATGGCGTGTTCGCCGAGGTCGAGGGCGACGTGGAGGCGGTCGGCAAGTTCCTGGCGCTGCTCCGCCAGCAGGCGCCGCCACTAGCCAGGATCGAGCGGATCACCGCAAGACCACTAAGTCCGACCGGCCAGCCCGACTTCGTGATCGCGGCCAGTCAGCCCGGCGGTGAGCGCCGGGCACTGGTCTCCGCCGACAGCGCGACGTGCGCCGACTGCCTGCGCGAGCTCGCCGATGCGGCCGACCGCCGCTACCGCTACCCGTTCATCAACTGCACGAACTGCGGGCCGCGCTTCACGATTGTCCGCGACGTTCCCTACGACCGGGCGCTGACCACGATGAGCAGCTTCGTCATGTGCGCCGAGTGCGCGGCCGAGTATCACGACCCCGCCGACCGCAGGTTCCACGCCCAGCCGGTCTGCTGTCCGGCCTGCGGTCCCGCGCTCGCCCTCACCGATGCCGCCGGGACAGATCTGTCCGGCGGGGCCGATCCGATCGGTGCCGCGGCCGAGATGATCCGCGGCGGCCAGGTGCTCGCCGTCAAGGGACTAGGCGGATATCACCTGGTGGTCGACGCCGGGAACGAGACCGCGGCGGGCGCGCTGCGCGCACGCAAGCACCGCGAGGACAAGCCATTCGCGGTGATGGTGCCTGACCTTGCCGCCGCCCGCAGGCTCGGCAAGCTTGATGAGACCGCCGAGCAGTTGCTGACCAGTGCCCGCCGGCCGATCGTCCTGGTACCCGGGCTGGCGGCGGCGGACGAGGTCGCGCCGTCGGTCGCACCGGGCAACAGCCACCTGGGGCTGCTGCTGCCCTACACCCCGCTGCACCACCTGCTACTCGGTGAAGTCGGCGGGCCGGTCGTAGCTACGAGCGGGAACGTCTCGGACGAGCCGATTGCCTACCGGGATGCCGATGCGCTGGCCCGCCTGGGCGGCATCGCGGACGCGTTCCTGGTGCATGACCGGGCCATCCACGTCCGGGCCGATGATTCGGTCGTACGCGCGATCGGCGGCCGCCAGGTAGTGCTGCGCAGGTCCCGCGGCTACGCGCCGGAGCCGCTGCGGATCAGGCATGAGCTCCCCCGGCCGGTGCTGGCCTGCGGCGCGGAGCTCAAGAGCACGTTCTGCCTGGCTAAGGGGGACCGGGCCTTCGTCTCCCATCACATCGGCGACCTGGAGAACGCCGAGACGCTCGCTGCCTTCACCGGCGGCATCGATCACTACCGGCGCCTGTTCGACATCGAGCCTCAGATCGTGGCCCATGATCTGCACCCGGACTACCTCTCGACCAAGTACGCAGCCGACCTGGCCGGCCTGGAGCTCGTAGGTGTGCAGCATCACCATGCGCACATCGCGTCCTGCCTGGCCGACAACGATGCGGACGGGCCGGTCATCGGCGTCGCCTTTGACGGAACCGGATATGGCCCGGACGGCACGATCTGGGGCGGGGAATTCCTGGTCGCGGACCTGGCTGGCTTCGAGCGGGTGGGCTGCCTGGAGCCGGTACCGATGCCGGGCGGCGCCGCGGCGATCCGGCAGCCGTGGCGGATGGCGGCGGTCTACCTGGCCGCCGCCTATCCGGACGGAGGCGCCGAGGATCTGGCCGTCCGGCGCCGCAACGAGCGAAACTGGGCCGCGGTCACGGCCATGGCACGGCGCGGTGTCAACTCCCCGCTGACCACCAGCGCGGGGCGGCTGTTCGACGCCGCGGCCGCGCTCATTGGCGTGCGAGACACCATCAATTACGAGGGCCAGGCGGCGATCGAGCTTGAGCAGCTTGCGGACCCGGCCGAGCGCTCGGGCTACCCGGCCGGAGTCGGCACCGACGCACTCATCCGGATACACGGCAGCGACCTGATCCGCGCCGCCGCGCAGGACCTGGCCGCCGGAACACCAAGGCCCGTTGTCGCCGCCAGATTCCACCGCGGCGTCGCCGAGGCCGTTGTCGCGACCTGCCGGAGGCTGCGGGACCGTCACCACCTCGGGGTCGTAGCCCTGTCCGGCGGGGTGTTCCAGAACCTGCTGCTCACATCCGCGGTGATAGCCGGCCTGCGACGGGCGGGCTTCGAGGTGCTGACGCACGGCCGGGTGCCGTGCAACGACGGCGGCATCAGCCTCGGCCAGGCGGTGGTGGCGGGGGCGCGGGACCGTATCTCGTCCGGCTGACCGCCCGGCCGTGGCCGGATCGGCGGTTATGTTGGTTGCCGTGCTTGTGTGGATCAACGGCCCGTTCGGCGGCGGGAAGACAGCGACGGCCCATGAGCTCCGGCGCCGCGTGGACCAGAGCATCGTCTGCGACCCGGAGTGCCTCGGTTACGGCCTGCACCGCATGCTGCCAAGAGAACTGCGGACGAACTTCCAGAACTTCGCGGCCTGGCGCGCGGGCGTCCATGAAGTGCTCGACCTGGTCTTGCGCAAGCGGGAAGGGCCGGTAATCGTCCCGATGACGGTGACCAATCCCGGCTACCTTGACCAGATGGTCGGCCGGCTTCGCGAGGACGGCCACGATGTGCGGCACTTCAGCCTGCTTGCCGACCGCAGCACCGTGCTCCGACGGCTGAGGACCCGGACCTTCGGGCTCGGACTCCGGCATGAGCAGTGGGCCGTCGGGAGGCTCGATGAATGCCTCGCTCAGCTGGGGAACGAGGTGTTCGCCGAGCATCTGTACACCGATGACCTGTCGGTTGCTCAGGTCGCTGACGCGATTGCCCGGTCGGCCGGGCTGCGCATCAGACCGGACACGGATGGTCGCCTGCGCGCCAGGATGCGGGGGTACCGCACGACACTCACGCACATCCACGGGGAGTGAGACCGGCAGCGTTGCCGACCGCTGACTCGTGCCGGGATCGGGATCAACGACCCGATGATGCGGCCGGCAATCGCTGGCCGCATCCCGGCGCCTCCCCTACTTCTGCATGCTCGCGTCGATACCGGTGGTCGACGTCGCCGCGGTGACCGTCACGCTGCCCGCGGTCGCCGCCGATTTCCTGGCATCCCACCACTGGGTCCGGTAGCCAGATGCGCCGCACCCGGAGCTGAACTCGATCCGGTAGCTGCCCGGCGCGAGCCCGATGAGGGAGTAACCGCCGGAGGCTCGCGAGACGGCTACCACGGGCTGCGGCAACAGGGGAGAGGATGCGGTCACGCAGATGCCGGCCAGGGGGGCACGGCCGGGTCCGGTCACCGTGCCGGTAATGGCGCCATTGGTCGACAGCGTGACGCTGGCCAGCGCGGCGACCTTGCCGCTGGAGACCGACACGACCGTGGCGCGGGCGGAGGTCGGCGAGTCCTGGTACCACTGCGGCGCCAGGTTACCGACTACCCCGCAGCCGCCGATGTCAACCTGGTACGGGCCCGCGGGCAGGTTGGTGATAGTGAACTCGCCGTTCGTACCGGTTGTGGCCGCGCCCGCGCCCAGCCCGGTGGTCTCCTGCGCCTCGACGCACACATCGGGCTGTGCGGTCGCGGGCGAGCCGCCGAGCACGGTCCCGCTGATGTCGCCGCCAAGCGGCATGGCCGCGTTGACTCCGGTTGTGACATGGGGCGCCCTGACCGTCACCAGCCGGGGCAGCAAGGTCTCCGCCAGGGTGGCGCTGCCTTCGTCACACGGGTAGAACTCCATCTCGTAGCGGCCGGAGTTCAGGCCCGTCAGGTCGTACTTGCCTGCCTTGTTGGTGGCGGCCTGGCCGAAGTCGATGAAGTTGCTGGTGCTCTGCGCGAAGACGCACACCCCGTTCACCGGCTTGCCGCCGGTCGTCACGCGGCCCGCGATCGAGCCACCCTTGACCAGGCCACTGCTGATCCCGGTGAGCGTGTGTCCCGCGCGGATCCGCACGCGAGCGGCACCAGCCAGGGATGGCCTGTCCTTGTACCACTGGCTTGCGTACACGCTCGCGGAGTAGCAGCCGGGGTCAAAGGTCACCACGTAGGTGCCCGGCTGCAGGTTGGTGAACTCGTAGGAGCCCACCTCCTGCACCTCGCCGATCTCGAACGACTGCGTGCTGGTCAGCACGGCACTCGGGATGACGGCGACGCAGGCCGCGACGTGCCTGCCGGACCTGGTGAGGATCTGGCCGCTGATGTTCCCGGCGGCCGGGAGCACGGCGTCGATGCCCGAGGTGGTGCCGGGCGGGGCCGAGACGAGAGGCAGGCTGACCTGCGACCCGAAGGACACCCCGGCCAGGTCGGCGTTGTTGCCGCAGCCAGGTCCGAAGGACACCAGGTACTGGCCAGGAGGCAAGTTGGCCACGGTGTACCGGCCGTCTGTGGTGGTACCCTGGCCCGCGTTTTCCGTCGCCGGGCCGTACGCGTACACGCAGATCCCGCTCAGCCCCCGGCCGGCCTGCGACTTGACGGTGCCGGCGATGGTGGCGCCCGGCTGCATGGCCGCGTCGATGCCGGTGAGGCTCTGACCGGCCGTCACCGTGATCGGCTGCGGCAGGAACTCGCTGGCGTTGTCATACGCCTGGGGCGAGTAGCTGCCGGCATTCCCGCAGCCGCCGTTGAACTGCACCTCGTAGGTCCCGGTCGGGATCTGATCGATCCGGTAGGTACCGGCCGTGCCGGTGACCGCGGTCAAACTGACGTAGTTGTTCGCGGATGAGGAGTTCAGGCCCACGCAGATACCGGGGATCGGCTTGCCGGTCGATGCGCTCGTGACCGTTCCTGACACGATCGCCCCGGTCGGCAGCTGGACGTCAATTCCGGTCTTGGTCTGGCCGTAGGTGACCGTCACCGTGCTCGGATAGTTCGCGGGCAGGTAGTTGCCGTTGTTTCCGCAGCCGGTCCCGAACTGGACGGTGTAGCCAGCCGGGGACAGCCCGATGACCTTGTACTGGCCCAGGGCGTTGGTGATGGCCGGAGTACCGCCGATGAAGCCCCCGTTCGCGGAGGCAGCGACGCAGATCCCGGCCAGCGGTGCGTTTGAGCTGTTCGTGACCGTTCCGGAGATGACGCCTCCGATCGGGATGACCTCGTTGACGTGACCGAGGACCTGGTGCTGCTTCAGGCGGATGGTCTTGGCGGCCTGCTCGGTGGCCGCGTGCGGCCACCAGATCGAGGCGTAGGCCGCCGATGCACCGCACGGGTTATAGCTGATCTTGTACGGCCCGGCCGGCAAGCCCCGGAGGTGATAGGTACCGCGCTCCGAAATGGCGCTGACGAAGAGCGCGGCGTAGTTCTTGCTGGTGCCGACCGGTTCTACGCAGATGCCGGACAGCTTGGCACCTGCCGCGTTCGTGACCGTACCCGAGATCTCACCCCCGAGCTTGAGCGTGGCGTCAATCTCGGAAGTGATCTTGCCGCGCTTCACGCGGATCGGTGTCGGATTGACGAGGGAGGCGTTGTCGTATGCCTGCGCGATCCAGTTGCCGGTGTTGCCGCAGTCGGCGTAGAAGGCGATGACGTAGGTGCCGGCGGGCAGCCGGCTGGTCTCGTACCGGCCGCTCTTGCCGGTGTGGACGAGGCTCACGGCGAAAGTGGATTCAGATACCGCGTCGACGCAGACGCCGGACAGGCCCCGCCCGGCCGGGTCGCGCACGACTCCCGAGATCCGGCCGCC
>JASHUE010000524.1:0-4469 GCA_030040195.1 Streptosporangiaceae bacterium
CTGCGCGACCTGCCTGGGTTCACCATTAACGCGGCCGCCGGGATCTACGGCATCGAGAGCCGGGGCGGGGTCGCGCGCGTTGCCGGCACGGGGATTGACCCGATCGAGATGGGCGTCGTGGCGGGCATGCTCCTGCCGATCGCGATCTACCTCGCCATGTACGACAAGCACCGGTCGCTGCTGGTCCGCTGGCTGCCGGTGGTCCTCATCGCGATCTGCATTCCGACGTCCGTGTCACGGTCGGCGGTGCTGGCCGCGGCGCTGGGCATCGGCACGCTGCTCGTGTGCATGACACCGCGAACGCGGGTGACCTTGCTCGCTGGTGTCCCGGTGGCAGTCGGGTTCATTTTCGTCAGCTCACACGGCCTGCTCGGCACGCTCGATCAGTACTTCTTTGCCGGAACCTCCGACAACTCGATCCAGCACCGCCTGAACAACTACCCCTATGTGGAGGCGCTGGTCAGGCAGGCGCCGTGGTTCGGTCAGGGTGGCGGAACCTACTACTTCACGACCCAGGTCGACATTCTCGATAACCAGTACCTGACGACGGCGGTTGAACTAGGCCTGATCGGCGTGGCCGTGCTGGCCTTCTACCTGCTCTGGCCGGCCTTCGCCGCGTTCTCCGCGCGCCGGCTGGCAATGACCGAGAGCACGCGCGACCTGTGCGCGGCGCTGGCAGGCGCCGAGCTAGCGGCCGTCCTGTGCTCGGGAACCTTTGACTCGCTCTCCTTCCCGCTGTTCGTCAACACGCAGGCGCTGATTGCCGGCCTGATCGGGGCGGCCTGGCTGATCGCCCACGCAGATGCCAGGGCCGTGAGGATCGCGCGGGACACGATAACAAATGACCGGAAAACTACCTGGCACGCCAACGGGGTCTCCGTCTCGCGGGGGCCCGATCTTAACGGGGCTGGCGTGCCTGATGGAGGATACTGATGGACCTGCTCGCGCTCTCCAGGACGATCTGGCGGCACAAGATCGCGGTGATCCCCGTGCTGGTGCTCGTGCTGGCCGGCCTGATCTACGTGGTCAAGATCAAGCCACCGACCTACGACGCCGACGGGGAACTGGCCCTGCTCAACCCGCCCGCCGCCCCCACCGCAGCGCAGATCCAGGCGGATCCGAAGAAGTATGCGAACATCGACGCGAACAACCCCTATCTCGACTACGGTGACCTGACCTACGTCGGGGACGCGGTCATGGACCGGGTCACTTCGCATGCCGCTCAGGTATCGCTGGCCGCCGAGGGCGTCAGCCCGAAGTATCAGGTCGCCATGAGCAGCGACCCAGGGAACCCGGCGTTCCTCGACATCACCGGGGTGGGCACGACGTCGGCATCGGCGGTCTACGCCGCACAGAAGGTCATGGCGGCCGCGACCACCGACCTGCAGCAGATGCAGCTGAACACCAATCCTCCCGTGTCCCAGACGTACATGATCACCTTCTACACGCTGCTGCCACCGACCAGCGCGCAACAGGAGGTGACCCCCAAGCTGCGCGCGCTCATCGAAGTCCTGGGCGTCGGCGTCATCCTGCTCTTCCTCGTGATCTCGATCGCGGAGGCGTTCGCCCGCAAGCGCGACGAGGAACTCGATATCCCGCCGGCCAGGCCCCGCCGCTCGTACCGATTCCGCGAGGAGCCCAACGGCCTTGAGGCCTCGGAGAGCACGCAGGAGTTCGCCAGCCCGTTCCTGTCGTCCGGGATCAGGCGGTCGGTTCACAGCCTGGCCGAGGGAAGGTCAGCGCTGCCGAGGATGGGTCGCGCCCGCGACGCTGAGCGTGGCCTGGACGAGGACGGAGAAGACGCTGACCTTGGCCTGGGCGAGGACGGAGAAGAGGACGGCTACTAGCGGTTGCAGCGGCGGCCACTAGGGCTGCAGCGGCTGGCCGTTATCCCACACGTTGCCGTACCAGACGTTGCCGTACCCGTCGCTGTCGGGGATCTTGCTCGGCCGATCCCAGCCGTACACCGGGCCGTAGGTGGCGCACTTGCCATTGCGGCCGCGCTGGAAGACGTTGTCCGTCACGACCATGTGGCTCATGATCCCCGGCTTGTACCCCGGGTCGCTGCTCGGGTAGAGGCAATAGCTTGCGTACATGGTCGCGACCAGCAGGTTCTTGTCCACCGTGGCGTAGGAGACATTGCCGTCGGGGATGAACGTGATATCCCCGGTGCAGCCGCCGACGCAGTAAACGCTGTTGTGGATCAGCGTGAAGTTGCTCCCGCCGTCGTTGAAGAAGCCGTTCTCGTGCCAGCCGAGCGCCAGGCCGTTGTAGTTGTTGTGCAGCCAGGAGTTCTCGACCGTGCAATTCGAGTAGCAGTGCACCTCATGCTGGTCGCCGAAGATGTTGTCCTGGATCACGGTGAGATTGGCCCCGCCCACGGACTCCGAGTGGTTGGAACCACCGTTGATGGTCGTGTCCTCGATCAGCACGCTGCCGGACCCGTCGGTGTGCACGGTGCCGTTGATCGTGCTGTCCTTGATCGTCACGTTCTGACCGAGCACGATGAGCTGGCAGTTGATGGCCTCGTCCGCGATAACCACGCCGCTGCGGCGGATCGTGCAGGAACTGTCGAAACTGGCCAGGCTGGTGCCGGCTGGCACGCCGGTGTTGTTCGGACCCGGCCAGCAGCCGCCCCAGGGGTCTGGCCCGCCCGGCGTGTTACGCGCAGCCGAGCAGGCGCCGCCGGTGCCCGCCGGGCCTGTGGGAGCGGTCGACGGGATCGGGCTCGGGCCGCTGGGTGTCGTCGACCTGCCGGGCCTGGGAGTGGGCCACGCCGTGGCCGAATTCTTGCCGGGCGTGGCCGACGAACGGCGTGCCGGTGCGCCGCTGGCCGGTGAGCCGGTCGGCGAGGCGCAGCAGGTCCCTGGCGAGGCACTGGTGCCCGCGGTGACGACGGGGCGGGGGCTGCTGGCGGACGAGGTTCCCCCGCCAATGGCACCGCAACCGGCGATCAGCGCTGACGCCGCCATGATCGCCACGGTGAACTTCGCCGGACCGGGCTTACCGCGCTTATAAAATTGCCAAAGCGAACCGCTGGCCATTTACCAGACCTTGTCTGATAGCCGTAACTTCGCAGTTATGGCCTCGGGCATCATCGGGCTCACGGTATCACCGTAAAGAAGGCGCTACCCGGGCTTTGCCTGGCATCGGTCAAGGTGACACGCGCGGACGTGTGTCACTATCTCGCCGGGTTTAGCGCCGGACGGCGATCAGCGACTTCACCAGCCCCAGCATCCGCTCGGACTTGAGCTCCGAATGCGGGAAGTAGTAAGCCATCTCGGCCCGGCTCAGTAGCTCGACGCCCATGGCATCGGAGAGGCCATGGTGCGGACTCGGCGCGGGGGTGTGCCCAAGCGGCCAGCGGTGCGCGATCTGGGCGCGAACCGACAGCGGCAGGAACTGAAATCCGGGAAACAGCCAGTGCGGCTCTAGCGGAAAGTAGCGGTAGGGCGTCTGAATCCAGTGCCGGTCGGCGAGCTTGTGCACCGCCTCGGCGAACCGGACGCGCTGCGCGTGGCCGCCGACATGCTCGATCACCGAGTTCGAGAAGACGAGGTCGTAGGCACCGGACAGGATGCTGCCGGGCAGGTCGCAGGCGTCGCCCTGCTCGACCCGCAGCCATCCGGGCAGCCCGGATGCGCCAGGGTCGGGCTCGATGTTGACGACCCGCACCTGCGCGGGCCGAACCGGCGCCCGCAGCCAGCTGTCCGCCGTGCCGCCCAGATCTATGACCGACATCTGGTCGACCTGAGGAAAGGCCGCGCGCAGCCACTCCCAGCGTCGCGCGCGGTGCCGGGCACCGCACGAGGCCGGTCCGTCCACGAGGCGATTACGCAGACTGTGCACGCTCGCTGCCTTTCTTACTGCCTGGCGTTCTGGTTTGTCTGGCGGCCGGCCGCCGTGACCGTGCTCGGGGCAACGAGTCGGTCAGTGGTTCACCCCGTCCGCCGCACTTCCTGCCGCCGGCCGGCCAAGAGCGCGGTCGTAAGCCGCGAGTAGCTCGGGTACCTGAGCCTCCCAGCACAGGTCCGTGCGCATCCGCTGCCGGCCGAGCTCGCCCATCCGGGTGCGCAGCGCCTCGTCATCGACCAGCCGCAAGATGCAGTCGGCCAGGTCCTGAGCGTCGTTGGCGGCCGCGTACAGGCTGGCATCGCCGGCCGAGACGCGGCCCTCGGTGAGGTCAAACTGCACCACCGGCTTGCCGAGAGCCATGTATTCCATGATCTTGTTCATCGTGGAGATGTCGTTCATCGCGTTGGCTTCGTCCGGGCTTACGCAGACGTCGGCGGTAGCCAGGATCGACCCGAGCTGGCGGTCGGAGGAGATCAGCCCGGTGAACTCGACCTGGCTGCCCAGCCGCAGGTCGGCGGCCCTGGCTCGCAGCCTCGCCAGTTCGGTGCCGTCGCCCACGAGCACGAACTGGACGTCGTCCCGGCCGCGCCTGACGATGTCGGCGGCTGCGTCCA
>JASHUE010000056.1:0-9525 GCA_030040195.1 Streptosporangiaceae bacterium
GAGGGGTCGGCGGCGATGAGGTCCAGGACCTCCCCGATCATCGACCCGTACCGGCGCAGCAGGTGCTCGATCCGGGCGACGTGCAAGCCGGAGGAGCGGGCCAGCGCATACCGGGAGTTCCACAGCGCCACATACCCGTCCGCGCCCGCCAGCGGGATCTGATCGGTGCAAGAGGGAGCGACCTTGCCGTCCAGGCCGTGCGCGACCGCGTCGACGGCGTCACGGGCCATGATCCGGTAGGTGGTGTACTTGCCGCCGGCGATCATGACCAGGCCCGGCACCGGGTGGGCGACAGTGTGCTCGCGCGAGAGCTTGGAGGTGGACTCCGACTCGCCGACCAGCAGCGGCCGCAGCCCTGCATACACCCCCTCGACGTCATCGCGGGTCAGCGGCACCGCCAGCACCTTGTTGACCTGGCCGAGCACGTAGTCGATGTCGGACCGGCTCGCGGCCGGGTGGGCCTTGTCCAGCGCCCAGTCGGTGTCAGTGGTGCCGATGATCCAGTGCCGCCCCCACGGGATCACGAACAGCACGCTCACCGGCGTGCGCACGATGATGCCCGTCCCGGACTGGATCCGGTCCCGCGGCACCACCAGGTGCACGCCCTTGGACACGCGCACGTTAATGCTCCCCCGCCCGCCCACCAGCTGCTGGATGTCATCGGTCCACACCCCCGTCGCGTTGACCACCTGCTGGGCCCGGATCTCCACCTCCGTCCCGGTCTCCAGGTCGGTGGCCCGCACCCCGGTCACCCGCTCCCCCTCCCGCAAGAACCCCGTCACCTGCGTCCGCGACGCCACATGCGCCCCGAACCCGGCCGCGGTTCGCACCAGCGTCACCACATACCGGGCATCATCCACCTGTGCGTCCCAGTACACGATGCCGCCCTTGACCGCCCCTCGTCGCAACGCCGGCGCCAGCCGCAGCGCCGCCCGCCGGGTCAGCTGCCGGTGCCCCGGCAGGCCTCGCGCCTGCCCCATCGAATACCCCAGCAAGTCATACGCCGCCACCCCCGTCCCCACATACGCCCGCTCCCAGCCGTAATGACTGAACGGAAACAAGAACGACACCGGATGCACCAGATGCGGCGCCAGTCGCTGCAACAACACCGACCGCTCGCTCAGCGCCTCCCGCACCAAGCCCACATCCAGCTGCTCCAGGTACCGCAACCCCCCGTGAATCAGCTTGCTCGACCGCGACGACGTCCCCGAGCCGAAATCCCTCGCCTCCACCAGCCCCGTCGACAATCCCCGCGTCACCGCATCCAGCGCTACCCCCGCTCCCACCACACCCCCGCCCACCACGAGCACCTCATGCTCACTCCCGGCCAGCGCCTCCAGCGCCCCAGCCCGCTCAGCCGGCCCCAGACGCGTTACCGAGCGAACCGCACCAACCCCGTTCCCGAGCCCGTTCCCCCCGGGATTGCCAGCCCCTGACCGCCCCCCCGGCCAGACCCGACCCAGGTCAGCGCGCCGTCGCACTGGGGGTCACCACGACCTCCACCCGCTGGAACTCCTTCAGATCGGAGTAGCCGGAGGTCGCCATCGTGCGCCGAAGAGCTCCCATCAGGTTCATCGAGCCGTCCGCCATCGTCGACGGCCCGTGCAGGATCTGCTCAAGCGAGCCGATCGTGCCGACTCGCAACCGGGTGCCCCTGGGCAGGTCAGGGTGGTGGGCCTCGGCGCCCCAGTGGTACCCGCGTCCCGGCGCCTGCGCCGCCCTGGCGAACGGCGAGCCGACCATGACCGCGTCCGCGCCGAGCGCGAGCGCCTTCGCGATATCCCCGCTGGTGGTCATGCCTCCGTCGGCGATCACGTGCACGTAGCGACCGCCGGACTCGTCGAGGTAGTCGCGCCGGGCCGCGGCCACGTCCGCGATCGCGGTCGCCATCGGCACCTTGACGCCGAGCACCGCCGCCGTGGTATGGCCAGAGCCGCCGCCGAAGCCGACCAGCACGCCGGCCGCTCCGGTGCGCATCAGGTGGAGGGCCGCGGTGTGAGTCGCGCAGCCGCCGACGATCACCGGCACGTCCAGCTCGTAGATGAACTGCTTGAGGTTCAGCGGCTCCGCCTGACCGGATACGTGCTCGGCTGACACCGTGGTGCCGCGGATCACAAAGATGTCCACGCCCGCGTCGACGACCGCCTTGTAGTAGCGCACCGTCCGCTGGGGCGACAGCCGCGCGGCGGTAGTGATGCCAGCCGCCCTGACCTCCTCGATTCGCCGGCCGATGAGCTCCTCCTTGATCGGCTCGGAGTAGATCTCCTGCAGCCGTCTGGTCGCGGCCGCGTCATCCAGCTCGGCGGCCTCGGCCAGCAGCGGTTCCGGGTCCTCGAACCGGGTCCACAGGCCCTCGAGGTCCAGCGGCGCGAGCCCACCGAGCTGGCCGATCTGAATCGCGGTGGACGGCGAGACGACGCTGTCCATCGGCGCCACAACCAGCGGCAGCTCGAACCGGTAGGCGTCGATCTGCCAGGCGATCGAGACCTCTTCCGGGTGCCGGGTCCGGCGGGAAGGCACGATCCCGATCTCTTCGAGCGCGTAGGCGCGCCGGCCGCTCTTTCCCTGCCCGATCTCCACAACGGTCACGTTTGCTCTCCCACCCCGCTACTCTCCCGTGCGCTCGCCGGCCTGCCGGGTTGGCCCGAAATCCTAACCACGCCGACTGTAGTTCGGCGCCTCGGCGACCATCTCGATGTCATGCGGGTGACTCTCGATCAGGCCGGCCCCGGTGATCTGGGTGAATCTGGCCTGCTGCAGTTCGGCGACAGTCCGGGCGCCGCAGTAGCCCATCGCCGCCCGCAGCCCGCCAATCAGCTGGTCAGCTACGGAGGACAGCGGACCACGGTAGGGCACCTGACCCTCGACGCCCTGCGGCACGAGCTTGTCTTCCCGCAGCACATCGTCCTGGAAGTAGCGGTCCTTCGAGAACGAGCCGCCGCGCTCCACGTTCCGCATCGCGCCTAGCGATCCCATGCCCCGGTACAGCTTGAACTGCTTGCCGGAGACGAAGACCAGCTCCCCTGGCCCTTCCTCGCACCCGGCCAGCAGGCTGCCGAGCATGACGGTGTCCGCGCCGGCCGCGATCGCCTTGGCAATGTCACCTGAATACTGCACGCCGCCGTCGCCAATGACCGGGACATTTGCCTCGTGGCAGGCCAGCCGGGCCTCGTAGATCGCGGTGACCTGCGGCACGCCGACGCCGGCCACGACCCTGGTGGTGCAGATCGAGCCGGGGCCAACACCCACCTTGACCGCGTCAGAGCCCGCCTCGATCAGGGCCAGGGCCCCGGCCTTCGTGGCGATGTTGCCGCCGATGACCTCAACCCTGGAGTTGGCCTTGACCTGGCCGACCATGTCCAGCACCGCCTGCGCGTGCCCGTGCGAGGTGTCCACCACCAGGAAGTCCACCCCCGCGTCGATCAACGCCTGCGCTCGCTGCTTGGCGTCGTCGCCCACTCCCACCGCCGCGCCCACGACCAGGCGCCCCTCGGCGTCCTTGGTGGCGTTGGGGAACTTCTCGCTCTTGGTGAAGTCCTTGACCGTGATCAGGCCGCGGAGCCGGCCGTGCTCGTCGACCAGCGGCAGCTTCTCGACCTTGTTGCTGCTCAGCAGCTTCAGCGCCTCCGGCCTGGTCACGCCCACGGGTGCCGTCACCAGCGGCATCCTGGTCATGATCGCAGCCACCCGCCGCCGGTGGTCGGACTCGAATCGGATGTCGCGGTTGGTCACGATCCCGACCAGGATGCCGGCGTCATCAGTCACCGGGACGCCTGAGATCCGGTACCGCGCGCACAGCTCCTCGACCTCGGCCAGCGTCGCGTCCGGGCCGCAGGTCACCGGATTGGTGATCATTCCGGCCTCGGACCGCTTGACCATGTCGACTTGCTGGGCCTGCTCGTCGACCGACATGTTGCGGTGCAGCACGCCCACTCCACCGTGGCGGGCCATCGCGATCGCCATCCGGGCCTCGGTGACCGTGTCCATCGCGGAGGAGACCAGCGGGATGCGGAGCGAGAGCCTGGGCGTGAGCCGGGCAGTGGTGTCGGCCTCGCTCGGCAAGATCGTCGAATGGGCGGGAAGGAGCAGCACGTCGTCGAAGGTCAGGGCGGGCGGACTGAACTTCTCGTCGCTCATATCTCAATCCAGGTAGGCCGGGTCTGGGATGTGTTCATCCTAATAACCGCCTGGCCGATGGCGTGGCACCCCTCGCGAGCCCCGTCGACGGAGAAATTGATAGGTCAGCCTCGCGGCGGGCAGTTGCCGGCGAAGCCCTGCCCGATTAGTCAGTATTCTTCGGCAGACTCCGTGCGACCCCGTCTCCTAGCACCCGGCCTGCCCGCCAGGGCCGGGATCCCCGCCACGGGGGTGCAGGGACCCCGGCGTTCCTGGCCGGACGCGATCCGCACCGGGATGGCCACGGACCGCGTCGAGGCGCGCGAGCAAGCGCCGCGGCTAGGCGATAGATTCCTCCAGCGCTATGGCCCGCAGCCGGGCCAGAGCGCGGTGCTGGGCGACGCGGACCGCGCCCGCAGACATGCCGAGCTCGTGTCCGGTCTCTTCCGCGGTCATTCCGGAGAGCACCCGGAGAACCAGCAATTCGCGCTGGTGTACAGGGAGGCGGGCGAGCAAAGCCCGAGCACGCTCGGCCTCAATGTAGGCGACCGCCGTCTCCTCAGGGCCCGGCCTGTCGTCCGGTCCGTCGGGGAGATCTTCGGTGGGGATGGCCATTCTGGCCGCGTTCCGCATCGCGTCGGCTACCTTGTGGGAGGCGATGCCGAAGACGAACGACGCGAACGGCCGCCCCATGTCCTGATATCGCGGGAGCGCCAACAAAACGGCAATACAGACTTCTTGTGCTACATCATCGGCGGCATGATAGTGCCCGGAAATGCGGCCGAGGCGCGCCCGGCAATAGCGCACTACCATCGGCCTGATCTGGCGCAGCAAAGTATCAATTGCTGCGGGCTGCCCCCGCATAGCCAGCTCGGTCACATCGCTGATACTGCCATGCCTTGCGCCATCTACCTGCGATTCCACCCGGCCCCCTGAGTCAGCGGCGGTATCACGTGTCGGTCGGTACAAAGCCGTGATTCCCCAAGGGGCCAGTCAAGACAACATCAAGATAGGCAACAGAAAGGTTACATTGCTGTAGCGGCCAGGGACATTGATAAAGCAATAACTATGGGTAGTTAAACGAATACGCTAAGTATTCAAGCCGTCCGTTAAATGATTCTGTAACCCGAGAAAGAATAATTAAATAACTAATCTTAGACTGAGTGAGCACAAGGGACTTCATGTCCGGATGTGGGCAGGAACCTCACCAATGAATCCGGGCTCCGAATGCGGGACCAGTCGCTACCTGGTAATCGCCGTCGCCCAGCAGACTACTACTTCTGAAACTGTTGGCGCGATTCCCGTCGACAGTTTCGTCAAATCTGACTCGGCACAGTTCAAGTAATCGGCCGACCAAGGGCGGGAAGACGCGAAAGCCCCGCCAGCCGCTGCCCGGCAGGGCGGCGGTAGCGGGGCTCCCGCAGAGCACGAGCGGCGCGAGCCGCCCAGGGTCAGTGCTGGTGGCCGTGCCCGTGGCCGTTAGCGGCCGGCTCGGGCGGCTCCGGCTTCTCGGTAACCGTTGCCTCGGTGGTCAGCAGCATGCCCGCGATCGAGGCCGCGTTCTGCACCGCGGAGCGGGTCACCTTGACGGGGTCAAGGACACCCTGCGCCACCAGGTCACCGAACTCGCCAGTCTGGGCGTTGTAGCCGTGGCCGGGGGGCAGCTCGGCGATGCGGGCGGTCACCACGCCGCCCTCGGCGCCGGCGTTCTCGGCGATCCAGCGAGCCGGGGCATACAGAGCCCGGCGGACGATCTGCACGCCCGTCGCCTCGTCACCGGTCAGGCCGAGGTCGCCAAGCTGGATAGCCGCCTGCACGAGCGCGCTGCCACCGCCGGGAATAATCCCCTCCTCGATGGCGGCCCGGGTCGCCGAGATCGCGTCCTCCAGCCGGTGCTTCTTCTCCTTGAGCTCGACCTCCGTCGCCGCGCCCGCCCGCAGCACGGCCACGCCGCCCGCCAGCTTCGCGACGCGCTCCTGCAGCTTCTCCCGGTCCCAGTCGGAGTCGGTGTTCTCGATCTCGGTCCGCAGCTGCCGGATCCGGTCGTCAACCTCCGCCTGGTCGCCCGCGCCATCGATGATCGTTGTGGTGTCCTTGGTCACCACGATGCGGCGGGCATGACCGAGCACGTCCAGGCCGGCCAGGTCCAGCTTCAGCCCGACTTCCTCGCTGACGACCTGCGCTCCGGTGAGCACGGCCATGTCACCGAGCATCGCCTTGCGCCGGTCACCAAAGCCGGGGGCCTTGACCGCGACGACGTTCAGCAAACCGCGGATCTTGTTGACCACCAGGGTCGACAGCGCCTCGCCGTCCACGTCCTCGGCGATCACCAGCAGCGGCTTCTTGGTCTGCGCGATCTTCTCCAGCAGCGGCAGGAACTCCTGCATCGAGGAGATCTTGCCGCCGTCCAGCAGGATGTAGGCGTCCTCCAGGATTGCCTCCATCCGCTCCGGGTCGGTGGCGAAGTACGCCGAGATGTAGCCCTTGTCGAACTGCATGCCCTCGGTGAACTCCAGCTCGATCCCCATCGTCGGAGCTTCCTCGACGGTAATGACACCGTCCTTGCCGACCTTGTCGAAGGCTTCGGCGATGACGTCACCGATCTTGGAGTCCTGCGCGGAGATCGTGGCCACGTTCGCCACCTCGCTGCGCTCTTCTACCTCGCGCGCCGACTTGACCAGCGTCTCGGCCACCGAGGATGCGGCAGCGTCAATGCCGCGCTTGAGCGCGATCGGGTTGGCGCCGGCCGCGACGCTGCGCAGCCCTTCGGCGACCATGGCCTGCGCCAGCACGGTCGCGGTGGTGGTGCCGTCACCGGCCACGTCGTTGGTCTTGGTCGCGACTTCCTTGGCCAGCTGAGCGCCAAGGTTCTCGGTCGGGTCCTCAAGTTCGACCTCACGGGCGACGGTCACGCCGTCGTTGGTGATGGTGGGGGCGCCCCACTTCTTGTCGATCACGACGTTACGGCCCTTGGGGCCGAGCGTCACCTTGACGGCGTCCGCGAGGCGGTTCACGCCGCGCTCCAGCGCGCGCCGCGCGTCCTCGTTGTATTCCAGGCTCTTGGCCATATGACTACCTCGGAATTTTGCTGTACGTCTGATGTGTGCTGATTAGGTAAGGAAGTCGCTTTCACGCTACCGCCCCGGATCGGGTCGCTGCCGCGGGAGTCTCCTCCGCGAACGGCGAACCGAGCCGGGGCGGTGCCGGGCGGGCCTGTGGTTGTCAACCGCTGTGCTTCATAACCACAGTGCTGATAACCACGGGGCCTGTCCGGCGCGGGCCGGGCCCGCGCGCGAATCTGCTCGCTACTTTTCGATGATGGCCAGTACGTCACGAGCGGAGAGCACCAGGTACTCCTCGCCGTGGTACTTGACCTCGGTGCCGCCGTACTTGCTGTACAGCACGACGTCGCCAACGTTGACGTCCATCGGAACGCGCTTGGCGCCGGCGTCATCGAAACGGCCTGGACCCACGGCAAGGACTTCGCCCTCCTGGGGCTTCTCCTTCGCGGTGTCCGGGATCACCAGGCCAGATGCGGTGGTCTGCTCAGCCTCGAGCGGGCGCACCACGATCCGGTCTTCGAGCGGCTTCAGTACAACCTTGGTGGCGGTCGTCACGATCTGACCTCCCCCTCCGGAAAGGGCTAGCTGATTGAGAAGGTTCGGACACGTCGGCCTGCCGTCGCGGGTGCCAGACCACCGGTCGCATTAGCACTCTACCTTAGTGAGTGCCAATCCCGCACTGTAGCCCCCCAGCCTGACCGCGTCAAACCTGCAGGCGCACCGCAGCGGTAATCGCCGTGACCGGCAGCGACGAATCAGCCGGGAAGTCCGCCGCCGACGGGGCCACGCCACGCGCCAGCAGCTCGGCCCCGAGCGCCGCCACCATGGCCCCGTTGTCGGTACACAGGCCGGGCCGCGGCACCCGCAGCCGCACGCCGGCAGCCTCGCACCGCTGCGCCGCAAGCGCCCGGAGCCGCGAGTTCGCGGCCACGCCACCGCCGATCACCAGGTGCTCGACGCCGTGGGCCAGGCAGGCATCGACGGCCTTGCGGGTGAGCACGTCCGCCACGGCCTCCTGGAATGACGCGGCTACGTCGGCAACCGGCACGGGCTCGCCGGCCGCCTCCCGGGCCTCCACCCACCGCGCGACCGCGGTCTTGAGGCCGGAGAACGAAAAGTCGCTGGTGCCGTCCCGATATTTAGCACGAGGAAACGGAACGAAGTCGGCATCGCCACCACTGCCGGCCGCCCGGTCGATGTGGGGCCCGCCGGGGAAGGGAAGTCCCAGCACCCTGGCCACCTTGTCGAAGGCCTCGCCCGCGGCGTCGTCGATCGTCGCGCCCAGCGGGACGATCTCGGTGGCCACATCGGGCACCAGCAGCAGCGACGAGTGGCCCCCGGAGACAAGCAGGGCAATGGCCGGCGCGGGTAGCTGGCCGTGCTCGAGCTGGTCGACGGCGACGTGCGCGGCCAGGTGGTTCACCCCGTACAGCGGTTTGTCCAGGGCGAGCGCATAGGCCTTCGCCGCGCACACGCCGACCAGGAGGGCGCCGGCCAGCCCGGGTCCGGCGGTCACCGCGATCGCATCGACCTGCTCCAGCGTCACCCCTGCGGCCCCCAGCGCGCGCTGGACGGTCGGCACCATGGCCTCCAGGTGCGCGCGGCTCGCGACCTCGGGCACCACCCCGCCGAACCTGGCGTGCTCGTCGACGCTGGAGGCCACGGCATCCGCGAGCAGCTCGTGCCCGCGCACGAGGCCGACCCCGGTCTCGTCGCACGAGGTCTCGATCCCCAGTACCAGCGGCCCAGTCCCAGCCACGACAGCCGCCGCCGGTCCAGTCCCTGCGGCCGCCATCACCGGGAACCCCCGGTCGCCAGGCCCGGCTCCACCTGCTCGGCTTCGGACTCGACCGCGAGGTCGCGCCGCATGACGATGGCGTCCATGCCGGAGGGCTGGTAATAACCCCGGCGAATGCCGATCTCGGTGAATCCCCACCACTTGTAGAGCCGCTGCGCCCGGGCGTTGTCCGCCCTGACCTCGAGGAACACCTCACGGCAGTCGCGCTGCCTGGCCTGGGCCAGGAGCGCTGCGATCAGGCGCGACCCGACGCCATGACCCCACCTGGCAGCGGCGACGGCGATCGTCAGGACGTCGGCCTGCTCCCCTGCGGTCAGCAGCCCGGCGTATCCGATCATCGCTCCGTCCTGCTCGGCGACCAGGTAGTACCGGCTCTCCGGCTGCTGCTCGAGCTCGCCGGCCAGCATCCGGCGGGACCAGGCCTCCTCGGCGAACAGCGCGTCCTCGAGCTCCAACACGCCGGGCAGGTCGGCCTGGGTCATCGGGCGCAGTCGCGGTTCGCTCATGGCCGGCCCCGCCTCGCCGGGCTCGGCTCCGTGACCCGCTTGA
>JASHUE010000525.1:0-5796 GCA_030040195.1 Streptosporangiaceae bacterium
AAGCTGCACGACCGGATCCAGAACATGAAGCTCGGCGTCGACCGGGAGCGCGAGGTGACCGAGCTGGAGGAGGCCCGGCTGCGGCGGTTGCCGCTTGAGCCCAGCCTGGCCCAGCGCGGACCGGCCGCGATCGGCACCCGAGCGGACCGGCCGAATCCGGCCCAGCAGTTTGCAGCACAGCAGGATCTGCTGCAGCCAGAGGGCGTGCACGAGCCGGGGTGGCCGCGGTGACAAGCCAGGACGGCGAGAACGAGCAGCGAGACGGCGCCGCGGATCCAGCGGCGATCGCCGGCCGGGAGCGTCTTGCGGAGCAGGTGCAGCGAACCGGCATGTTCGGCACCGAGACCACTGGCGACACGTCCGGCTATGGCGGCCTCAAGGTGCGCCGGGCGCCGTTGCTCGCCAGCCCGCGCCCGTACGGGTCCTACTTCGACGAGCTAGCCGACTCGCTGGAAAGGGCCATGAACGCGGCCGGGGCCAGCTACGACGACGCGATCCCGCTGGCGGTGGTAAGCAACGGCGAGCTGACCCTCTACGTGCGGCGCGAGCACCTGGTATCGGTCGCGTCGCAGCTGCGGGATCACCCAGACCTGTCGTTTGAGATGTGCCTGGGTGTCTCCGGCGTGCATTACCCCGACCAGTCCGGGGCCGAGCTGCACGCGGTGTATCACCTGCTCTCGATCACGCATAACCGCCGGGTCAGGCTCGAGGTCACAGCCCCGGACGCCGACCCGCACGTTCCTTCGGTGGTGGACATCTACCCGACTTGCGATTGGCACGAGCGGGAAACCTGGGACTTCTTCGGGCTCATCTTCGACGGGCACCCGGCGCTGACCAGGATCGAGATGCCCGATGACTGGCGAGGTCATCCCCAGCGGAAGGACTATCCGCTCGGCGGCATACCGGTCGAGTACCGCGGCGCGACCATTCCGCCGCCGGACGAGCGGAGGGCGTACGAATGAGCGCCGGCACTGACTCCCAATCCCAGGAAGGCCGCGTCTACGACGTCGGCGGCGCCGACTGGGACGACGTGGTCGCGGCGGCCCAGTCGCATGACTTCGAGTCAAGCGACGAGCGGATGGTCGTCAACATGGGCCCGCAGCACCCTTCTACCCACGGCGTGCTCCGGCTGATCCTCACGCTTGATGGCGAGACCGTGACCGAGCTGCGCCCGGTCATCGGGTACCTGCACACCGGCATCGAGAAGAACATGGAGTTCCGCACCTGGACGCAGGGCGTGACGTTCTGCACCAGGATGGACTACCTGTCACCGCTGTTCAACGAGGCCGCCTACTGCCTGGCGGTGGAGAAGCTGCTCGGCATCGAGGCGGAGATCCCCGAGCGGGCGACCGTCCTGCGAGTCCTGCTGATGGAGCTGAACCGGATCGGCTCCCACCTGACCGCGATCGGCACCTTCGGGCTGGAGATCGGCGCCACGACCGTGTTCATTTACGGGATGCGCGAGCGGGAGAAGACGCTCGACCTGCTTGAGCTCATCACCGGGCTCCGGATGAATAACGCCTACATCCGGCCTGGCGGCGTGTCCCAGGACCTTCCGGCCGGGGCGATCGAGCGGCTGCGTGAGTACGTGCGGATCATGCCGGGGCTGCTGGGCGAGATCCGGGCGCTGTTCGACGCGGCCCCGGCGTTCGCGGTCAGGACCAAGAACGTCGCCTACCTCGACGTGACCGGGTGCATGGCGCTGGGCGTGACCGGACCGATCCTGCGTGCCGCCGGGCTGCCGTGGGACCTGCGCAAGAGCCAGCCCTACTGCGGGTACGAGACCTATGAGTTCGACGTGCCGACCAGGAAAACCGGCGACGCGTACGGCCGGTACATCGTCCGGATGGACGAGATGGACCAGTCGCTGCGGATCATCGAGCAGTGCGTGAACCGGCTCAGCGGCACCGCCATCGGCAGCCAGCCCGTCATGATCGAGGACAAGAAGATCGGCTGGCCCGCCAGGCTGGCCCTCGGCCCCGACGGGCTCGGCAACTCGCCGGATCACATCGCGCACATTATGAGCCAGTCGATGGAGGCTCTCATCCATCACTTCAAGCTCGTCACCGAGGGCTTCCGGGTGCCCGCCGGGCAGGCGTACGTCGCCGTCGAGTCGCCGCGCGGCGAGCTCGGCTGCCACGCGGTGAGCGATGGCGGAACCCGCCCGTACCGTGCGCACTTCCGCGACCCGTCGTTCACGAACCTGCAGGCGACGTCCGTGATGGCCGAGGGCGGCCTCGTCGCCGATGTCATCGTGGCGGTCGCCAGCATCGATCCCGTGTTGGGAGGCGTGGACAGGTAATGGCGTTCAGCGAGGAGGCCCGCAGCCGGCTGGCACCGCGCGCCGCCGAGATCATCGGCCGGTACCCGCGGTCCCGGTCGGCGCTGCTGCCGCTGCTGCACCTGGTGCAGTCCGAGGAGGGCTACGTGTCGGCCGACGGCATCGCGTACTGCGCCGAGCAACTCGGGCTGACGGAGGCCGACGTCACCGGGGTGGTGTCCTTCTACACCATGTACGCGCGGAAGCCGGTTGGCGATTACCACGTCGGGGTGTGCACCACCGCCCTGTGCGCGGTCATGGGCGGCGACGCGATCTTCGCCGACCTCCAGGAGCACCTCGGCCTGGGCAATGGCGAGACAACGGCTGATCGCAAGGTCACGCTCGAGCACATTGAGTGCAACGCGGCCTGCGACTACGCGCCGGTGGTCATGGTCAACTGGGAGTTCTTCGACAACCAGACCCCGCAGTCGGCACGCGACCTCGTCGACGGGCTGCGGACGGGCGCCGAGGTTAAGCCGACCCGCGGCGCGTCCCGGCTGTGCACCTGGAAGCAGGCTGCGGCCATCCTGGCCGGGTTCAGCGACGGCCAAGCCGCCGAAGGCCACACCGCCGGCCCCGCGACGCTAGCCGGGCTGCGGATCGCGAAGGAGCAGGGCTGGACCCCAGACGGCGGCTCGTCCCCCCAGGCCGGCACCGGAGGTAGGCAGTGAGCACGATCCTGACTCCCGAGCTGAGCGCGCACTGGGACGAGCCCGACTCGTTCACGCTCGCGGCCTACAAGCGCGCGGGCGGCTACCAGGCGCTGCCGAAGGCTCTGGCCATGTCGCCCGACCAGGTCATCCAGACGCTGAAGGACTCGGCCCTCCGCGGTCGCGGCGGGGCCGGATTCCCGACCGGCAACAAGTGGGGCTTCATCCCCCAGGGCGATGGCAAGCCGCACTATCTCGTGGTCAACGCCGACGAGTCCGAGCCTGGCGCGTGCAAAGACGTGCCGACCATGCTCGCCAACCCGCAGGCGCTGATCGAGGGCGCCATCATCACCTGTTACGCGATCCGGGCCGCGGAGGCCTTCATCTACGTACGGGGCGAGGTGCTGCACGTGGCCAGGCGGCTTCACCTCGCGGTGGCCGAGGCGCGCGAGGCGGGCTATCTCGGGGACAACATCCTCGGCTCGGGCGTGAGCGTCAGGATTGTGGTGCACTCCGGCGCGGGCGCCTACATCTGCGGCGAGGAGACGGCGATGCTGGACTCGCTGGAGGGCTTGCGCGGCCAGCCGCGCCTGAAGCCGCCGTTCCCGGCCATCGAGGGCCTGTACGCCTGCCCCACGGTGGTCAACAACGTCGAGTCCATCGCGTCGGTGCCGTACATCCTCAAGTACGGCGCCGCCGATTTCGCCGCTTTCGGCACCGAGAGGTCCAAGGGCTTCGGGTTGTTCTCGCTGTCTGGCCACGTCACCACCCCCGGCCAGTACGAGGCGCCGTTCGGCACCACGCTGCGCGAGATACTCGACCTCTCCGGCGGGATAAGGGCCGGGCACTGGCTGAAGTTCTGGACGCCGGGCGGATCGTCCACGCCGCTGTTCACAGAGCAGCACCTGGATGTCCCGCTGGACTTCGAGTCCGTGGCGGCTGCGGGGTCTATGGTCGGCACGCGGTCGCTGCAGATCTTCGACGAGACGACCTGCGTGGTACGCGTGGTACTGCGCTGGTGCCAGTTCTACGAGCACGAGTCGTGCGGCAAGTGCACCCCGTGCCGGGAGGGCAGCTACTGGGTAGTCCAGCTGCTCGAGCGGCTGGAACGGGGCGACGCCGCCTCGGCCGATGACACCGAGGCCCAGCTGGACAAGCTGCTGGACATCTGCGACAACATCACCGGCCGCGCGTTCTGCGCGCTCGGCGACTCGATTCAGGCGCCGGTGGCCTCCTCGATCAAGTACTTCAGGGACGAGTACATCGAGCACCAGCGCATTGGCGGCTGCCCGTTCGATCCGGCCGCATCGACCCTCTTTGCCCTGGAGTCGGCCCGATGACCGTACAAACGACCGGCAGTCTTGCCAGCGGCGGGGCGGGCGGCGAGCTGGCCAAGCCCGCCGACGGCGTGACGCTGACCATCGACGGGTTCGAGATCACGGTGCCGAAGGGCACCCTCATCATCCGGGCCGCGGAGCAGCTCGGCATCCAGATCCCCCGCTTCTGTGATCATCCGCTGCTTGACCCGATCGGCGCCTGCCGCCAGTGCCTGGTCCAGGTCGAAGGGCAGCCCAAGCCGCCGGCTTCGTGCACCACGACCTGTACCGAGGGCATGGTCGTCCGCACCCAGCTGACCTCCCAGGTCGCGGAGAAGGCGCAGCGCGGCATGATGGAGCTGCTCCTGGTCAACCACCCGCTCGACTGCCCGATGTGCGACAAGGGCGGTGAGTGCCCGCTGCAGAACCAGGCGATGTCCACGGGGCAGGGGGAGACGAGGTTCGACGGGCCCAAGCGCACCTTTCCGAAGCCGATCGCGCTGTCGGCGCAGGTCCTGCTCGACCGGGAGCGGTGCATCCAGTGCGCCAGGTGCACCAGGTTCGCCGACCAGATACCCGGCGATCCCCTGATCGAGCTGGTGGAACGCGGCCCGCAGGAGCAGGTCGCGGTCGCCGAGGGTGTCCCGTTCAACTCGTATTTCTCCGGGAACACCGTGCAGATCTGCCCGGTCGGGGCGCTCACGGGGGCCTCCTACCGCTTCCGGGCCCGGCCGTTCGACCTGGTGTCCACCCCGAGTATCTGCGAGCACTGTGCGGCCGGCTGCCGACAGCGCACTGATCACCGCCGGGGCGCGGTCACCAGGCGCCTGGCCGGCGACGATCCTGAGGTCAACGAGGAGTGGAACTGCGACAAGGGCCGCTGGGCCTTCACCTATGACACCCAGCCCGACCGGCTGGTGTCGCCGCTGGTTCGCGACGAGGCCGGGGTGCTGCAGCCGGCCTCGTGGCCGGAGGCGATCAACGTCGCGGCGCGCGGTCTGCTGGCGGCCAGAGGCCGGACCGGCGTGCTGCCCGGCGGCCGGCTGACGGCCGAGGACGCCTACGGTTACGCCAAGTTCGCGCGGGTCGCCCTGGCGACCAACGACATCGACATGAGGGCGCGTCCGGACTCAGCGGAGGAACTGGAGTTCATCTCCGATCACGTCGTCGGCAAGGTAGACGTCACCTACGCCGACCTCGAGCGCGCGCCGGCTGTCCTGCTGGCCGGTTTCGAGCCTGAGGACGAGTGCCCGATCGTGTTCCTGCGGCTGCGCAAGGCGGTCCGCGGCGGCAAGACAACGGTGTACTCGCTTGCCGCCCTGGCCAGCCCCGGTCTCACCAAGCTTTCTGGCGTGCTCCTGTCCACCGCGCCGGGCGCCGAGGCCGCTGCCCTGCAGGCGCTAGCCGCGATGGGCCGGTCGGATGCGGCCGGCGGAGGCTCATCCTCGAAGGCCGGCGCCGCCCTGCGCCAGCCCAATGCCGTGATCCTTGCTGGCGAGCGGCTGGCCGA
>JASHUE010000526.1:0-3085 GCA_030040195.1 Streptosporangiaceae bacterium
TGATGACCGCGCTGCTGCCGAACTGGTTGGACGGGTAGGTGATGGAGCCGTCCGAGTGGAAGAGGAAGGTGGAATCCGTCGTAGTGCCGGTGAGCGAGTCGGTGTTGGACATCGTCACCAGGCTGCCCCCGGACACGGGAGTGACCGAGACGACCTTGTTGGTCACTGTGCTGGTGACACTGGCCAGGGCCACCGACTTGTAGACCCAGGTGTTGCCGACCGCGATCGGGAACGGCACCGAGGCCGCTGACACGGTCGACGTAGAGCTACTGCTCGATGGCGGGGAGCTCGAGCTCGAGGTGGTCGGGCTGCTCGTGCTCGTGCTGCCAGAGGTGCTGCTCGGTGACGACCCGCCGCAGGCGGCGAGCATGAGACCGGCCGCCGCCACCAGGGCGGCTGCCGCGCCAGCCCGGCCACGGGCTGAGTAAGCGGATATGTTCATAGTTCCTAACCCCATTCGCAGGTTGAATCAGTCCGATATGCCAGGACCTGCCGCACACCCGGCATCCCCCTCACTCGCCGGGGATGTCGGCAGGCCCTGGACGACTTGCGGGAAGTGAGCTAACCGGGGCTGCTCGGTGGCCAGCAGCGACGTCGACTGCAGCCAGAGCGCGCCAGGCCCGGAAACCACCGCGAAACGTGACACCTCGTTCCCGAAAAGGTCGGCGTCAACGCCGCGCAGCCTGGCCATCAGCACGGTGACCGAGGCGTCTGACATGCCGATGTGCCAAGGATGAGTGCGCAGCGAAGTGCCGGCCGGCAGGTCGCGCCTGACCACGTCGCCTGATAGCTCGACCCAGGCGGTGCCCCGGCCGCCGATCCGGCGGAGGACGAACTCGTCCGGGTCGGTCAAGTCATAGCGCTGGTAGTCCGTCGTGACCTCGATGCCTGGCGTGCCTGCCACGAAGCCGTGCCGGTGCACCAGGTATTCGCGCCCCGGCGACACCTGGATGCAGATGATGCTGCCAGGGAGCCTGGAGGCGAACGCGATCGTGCCCGCCGCTTCCCTGGCCGTGTAGGCGCTCAAATGCAGGGGTGACTCGTCGAGCGCTGCCTGCTGATGCTCGGCGAGACCCGCTGACATCTGGATCGAGTCGGTCATCCAGGAGAACGTGCCGGACCCGGCGACGATGCTCTCGCCCGGCTCGAGCGAGATGGACAGCACAGGCTGCGTCGACCCGAGCAGCTGATCGTGCATTCTCGCCTCCGCCCGATGACCGAGTAGTTACGGCCCCAAAGCTGGTCCCGCCCCGCGGTGGACGGGACCAGCTGCCATTCATCGTTTTTCTATCCGGGCGACAGTGCCGAGCGAATCACTGCAACCATGTAAGTGAGCCGTTCCGATAAATAGGGCCTAATGCGCTAAAAGCCTTTGATCGGCATGTGAGAACGGCCCGTTCGCGACCGGGCGTCTGGCCAGCGCTATAACACTCGCGCGTTCGCTATAGCACCCGCTGGCCGAAGGCGGGGGCCAGGCCGCTCTCGACGGCAAACCGGGTAGCCTCGACACGGCCGCTGAGACCCAGCTTGCGGTAGATGGTGGCCAGGTGGCGCTCGACGGTAGGCAGGCTGAGGACGAGTTCGGCCGCGATCTCCTTGTTGCTTAACCCGGCGGCCAGTAGTCCCAGTACCTCGGCCTGCCGTGCCGTCAGGTCCGCGGGCAGCGCGGGATGGTGGTAGGTCGCGGTCACCTCGTCGACCGCGGACCGGACGTCCGCCACGCGTTGAGGATTGCCGAGCCTGTCGGCAAGTTCGCTGGCGGCGCTGAGCTGGTGCAGCGCCTCGTCACTGCGGCCCGTCTGGTGCCGCACCTTCGCCAGGCCGATCATGGCCTCGATCGCATCGTGCGGGTGGCCGGCCGCTTGCGAGGCGGCGATCGCGGCCTGGAAGTGCTCCGTTGCGACTGCCCAGTCCTGCCGGTGGACGGCTACGTTGCCCTGATTGCACCGGATGGTTCCGACGATCTGGGGTATCCCCGACGCCAACTCCGCTCCCTCCGCGAGCACGCGGTCCGCGGCTTCCCACTGGCGAGTCTTGATCAGAACGTCGGCCAGGTTCGCCAGGCCGATGGCGATGGACCGACGTTCACCGAGTTCGCGCTTGATCGCCAGCGCGCGCTCGAACAGCTCCTGGGCCCGTTCGAGGTTGCCGTCATCCAGTTCGAGTAGCGCCATATTGTTGATCGCGACCGACACGCCGCGGCGGTCGCCGAGCGCGATCCTCAGGTCCATCGCGTCCTGGAAGCAGCGCCTGGCTGCCGCGTTGTCGCCGAGGTATCGGTGCGCTGAGGCCAGCACCGTCGATGCGAAGGCCATGCGCTCGGTCATGCCCAGCGATTCGAAGACACCGAGCGCAAGCTCGGCATGGCGGATCGCCTGGTGATAATCGCCGTTCTCGGCGGCCAGAACGGCGGCGGAGCACATTGCCCGCCCGGTCCGCTCGTCCTTGCGCGCGGCCGCCTGGCGCAACAGGCCCGCCAGCCAGCCGCGTCCGATCGACAGCTGGCCCGTGAGCAGCCACCACCGCCACAGCGCGGCTGCCATGTCCAGGCCCAGGTCGAGGTCGTACTCCTCCGCCCAGTGCAGCGCCAGCTGGAGATCAGGACCCGCTACCTCCAGGCGCGTCGTCCACGCGGTCGCCTCGGGTCCGGTCAGGCCGTTCTCACTGGCGACGGCCATGGTGGCAAAGTGCCGGGCGTGCCGCTCGCGGGCGGCGGGGCCATCCCCGGTCCGCTCCAGTTGCGCGGCCGCGAACGTCCTGATCGTCTCCAGCATGCTGAACCGGTTCTGATCGCTGCTTCGGCTGACCACCAGCCAGGACGAGTCCACCAGGCCCCGGATGGTCAGCGCGGCCTGCGGCGCTGGTACGTCAAGGACGGCTTGGGCGTCGGCCAGGCCGAAAGAGCCGCCGAGCACGCTCAGCATCGGCAGCAGGCGCTGCGGGTCGGGCTCCAGCAGGTCGTAGCTGACCTGGAGCACGTCGGCGAGCCCGCGGGTGCCTGCCTGGCCGGACCTGGCCGGGCCCGAGTCAAGCAGCACCGTGCGCTGCTGCAGGATCTCCTGGATGGACAGCGTGCCGACCCAGC
>JASHUE010000057.1:0-4131 GCA_030040195.1 Streptosporangiaceae bacterium
CCCGCCAGTGCGCAGCCCCCGGCGCCGCGGGCAGCGGGCCGCGGCAGCCCGCCCGGTAAGCGGGCGAGCGAGCCGTGGTCAGCTCAGGCCAGGAAGGCTACACCTCCACATGATCTCCACGTAGGCGCGAAAGAGACTGCACGCCCGCCTGCTTAGCTGAAAGCGCATCCCGGGTCGGCAGCCACGGGGACACAACATCAGAGAGCCGAGCTTCCGGCGGGCCCGATCGTCCGCGTGCGGGCCAGAGCCAGCCGGAGTCGGCCTTGCCACGTCATCGGCCCTGGTGAGCTGCCTACTCGGGGCGTCCAGGAATCGCGACGCTCGCTTGAGAGGATCGGGCCGTGCAAGCTGGCAGTGCGCAGCTGATGAACAGCTTGATGGCCAGCCACCAGGCGCTCACCATGCCTGATGACGTGGCCGCGAGGATCGAATCGACGCTCGCCGCCGAGGCAGCCCGGCGTCAGGCAGGCCGTGGCCATGGCCGTCCTGGGCGCCGCCGCAAGAGGCGCGCGACAGGAGCCGCACGACGCAATCGTCCGGGCCTGCGGGCGGCAGGTCGCCAGGAGTGAGCTGACTGCGGCGCTACCCGGGGTCAACGGGCGCGCGGCAAGGTAAGCGTCAGCTCAGTGCCCTCGCCTGGCCGGCTGCGCGCGGTCAGCTGCCCGTCATGAGCTGCGGCAATCTCGGCGGCGATGGCCAGCCCGATGCCGCTGCCCTGGGTGTGAGCGGCCTGCCTGCCGCGCCAGAACCGGTCGAAGATGTGCGGCATGTCGGCCGCCGGTATGCCGATGCCCGTATCGCTGACGACAAGCAGCGCATCCTCATCGTCCGGCCCGACCTCGAGTGTCACCCGACTGCCCGCCGGCGAGAACTTCAGCGCGTTGGTCAGCAGGTTGGTGACGAGGTGATGCAACCAGCGCGGATCGGCCTGCACATCCACCGGTGTGAGCCGGCGATCCAGCGTGATGCCGGCGGCATCGAACCGGGCGACCAGGCTGTCGGCCGCATCCGCCGCGATGCCTGCCAGGTCGCAGCGCTGGCGTCTGAGCTGCATCGCAGCCGCATCGGCGGCCGAGAGCGTCTGGAGGTCGTCGATCATCCTAGCCAGGCGCAGCACCTCGTCCCTTAGCGAGGACAGCTCGGCCGGCGTCGGCTCGGCCACGCCGTCCAGCAGCGCCTCGTGTCCGGCCTGCAGCACCGCAACGGGCGTTCGCAACTCATGCGCGACGTCGGCTACCAGGTCCCGGCGCAGCTGTTCGTTCCGGTCAAGCCGGTCGGCCATCTGATCAAAGGCCGTGCCCAGCTCTCGCAGCTCGCTGGGCGCCTGCACAGCGCCCACCCGGACGGCCCGCTGCTCCCCGCCCATCGCCCTGACCACCGAGATGATGCGGGCGACGGGCCGGGAGAGCCTGCGCGCGATCGCAAGTGCCGTGACGAGCGCGACGAGGGCGGCGAGCCCGCCGGCCGCGGCGAGAGCCCGCAGCAGGGCTATCACCAGCGCGTGGTCGGCGCTTGCGAGCCCGGCGCCGGTGAACCTGACGACCGTCGTCCCGACGTGCCTGCCGTGCACGACGACAGCCGAGCGGAACATCGGCTTGCCCGACTGCGCGGCGTAGCCCTGCGACACGGCCACGACCGTTCCGCTGGTATCGCGGATCTGTGCGTCGGCGCCGGTGCGGGCGGCCAGGTCGAGCGCCGGCGACAGGTCCGCGCCAGCCCAGCTGCCGGTTCGTTCCCAGGCGGCGCCTGCGGCCGCCGCGATCGCCGTCGTGAGCTCGGCCCGCTGATTGCGGGCGAGCGCCGAGACGTCCCTGGCCGCGAAGACGGCCGTTAGCCCGGCCAGGATCGCAACGGCGGCCAGGGCGACGCCCAGAAAGCCGAGTGCCAAGCGGAGCGCAAGCGTGTCACCGCCAGGCTGGCGGGGACCGGCCGAGCCCTCGTCAGTCATCTCGGGCAAGGCCAAGCCGGTACCCGCCGCCCAGCACGGTCTTCACGATCTCGGGATTGCCCTGATCGCCCTCGATCTTGCGCCGAAGGTTCTTCACGTGCGAATCGATGATCCGCTCGTAGCCATCGAACTCATAGCCGCGGACGCGGTTGATGAGCTCGAACCGCGAGTAGACGCGGCCGGGGACGGCCGCAAGCGCCACGAGGACGCCCCATTCGGTCGGGGTGAGATCAACGGCAGCGCCGCGGACGCGAACCGCGCGGCGCGGCTCGTCGATGATGAGGGCTCCGTTCCCGTAGCTGGTCACGCCGGACTCCGCGCCCTGGCTGCCCCGCCGGAGGATGGCCTGCGCGCGCAACACCAGCTCGCGCGGGCTGAACGGCTTCGTGACGTAGTCGTCGGCGCCCAGCTCCAGCCCCCGGACCCTGTCCTCCTCCTCGCTCTTCGCGGTCAGCATCAGGATCGGTGTATTTCCGGCTTCCCGTACATCCCTGGCGACCGTCTCGCCGGGCACGTCGGGCAAGCCGAGGTCGAGGATGAGCAAGTCGGGTGAGGACGACGCGGCGAGGCTCAGCGCCTCTGCGCCTGACCCGGTCGACAGCACCATGAAGCCGGCCCGCTCAAGGTAGGAGCGGACGAGGTCACGAAGCTTGCGCTCGTCCTCGACGAGCAAGACCGTCGCCGCCATGGCCGTCGTTAACCCCCCCGTCGGCTACGCGGTGCCCCCGTGGCGTTGCACGCCGGTGCACCGCCGTTTCCATGATCTCTCACCGCCGGTTGAGCCCGGCAGTCCGGCTGGGCCCTGCGCAGCTTCGCTAGGCCTTACGGCCCACGCCGCCCCAGGTGGCCGACCTGGCCGCCGCTTCCAGATCGGACTCCGGCCGCCACTCCTGAACCGCGACCAGTCCTGGCGGCACTAGGTCGAGGCCGTCAAAGAACCTGGCCACCTCAGCGTGGCTGCGATGACGCTGCGTATCGCGGGCCAGGCGGTTGCAGCGTTTCGCCGCCTCGGCCATCTGCCCGGCGTCGATGCCGGACCCGGCCTGGGACAGGGCGAGGTAACTGCCCGATGGCACCGCGTCCACGAACGCGGCGACGATTCCGTAGGGGTCGTCTGCGTCGACGACGAGATGCATGACGGCGATCATCACGGCCACCGGCCGCGAGAAGTCGAGGGTCCGAGCTGCGCGGGCCAGTACCGTGTTGACCTGGCGCAGATCAGCTTCCAGGTAATCGGTCACGCCCTCCCGGGTGCTGGCGAGCAGGGCACGGGCGTGCGCCAGCACGACCGGATCGTGGTTGACGTAGACCACACGGCAGTCCGGCGCCACGGCCTGGGCAACCTCGTGAGTGTTGTGAGCGGCCGGGATGCCGGCGCCGATATCCAGGAACTGGCGGATCCCGGCTTCCGCGGCCAGGAAACGGACCGCACGGGCCAGGAACGCGCGGTTGGCACGCACGGATGCCACAGGTCCGGTCTGATCCGGCATGCACCCGCCCTTCCGCCGACGGCTAGCGACGCGGTTACGCCGACACTACGGCCTCGGATCGGCTCTCGGCCTCCATCGGAGCTGCGGGTCAGTGCTGGTATACGGCCCGCTGAGGTGCGGTCAGCTTTCCGCGCACGACCGGTTCCGCCAGCGGGTATGGAGGCAAGGTGAACTCGGGGCCGGCAGCGGCGGTCGGCCTACCTGAGGATATTCGGCCTAACTGAGAATATAAGGCGTAAGACGGGGGAATCCGTGGCAGAAAGCGATGATGTCTTCGATGTGATCGTGGTGGGCGCGGGCCCGGTTGGCGAGACGGCGGCGCAGCGCGCGGTGCGGAACGGCATGACTGCTGCCGTTGTGGAACGGCGCCTGGCGGGTGGCGAATGCCAGCACTACGGCTGCGTCCCGAGCAAGGCGCTCCTGTGGCCGATGGAACTCGCCGCCGAGGTGGGCCGGATGCCAGGCGTCGAACTCCGCGGCCCCATCGACCCCGCGCCCGTGCTGGCCCGCCGGGACAACTTCGTCGACCATCAAGACGACGCGCCGCAGGTGCGCGCGATCCAGGACATGCCCGCGACCTTCTTCCGGGGCCAGGGTCGGCTGGCGGGCCAGCTCAGAGTAGATGTGACGGGGCCGCAGGGCAGCACTCGAGCTCTTGCGGCCCGGCATGCTGTCGTTCTCGCCACCGGCAGC
>JASHUE010000527.1:0-3362 GCA_030040195.1 Streptosporangiaceae bacterium
AGCTGGGCGATGATGTCGTTCCAGTGGTTGGTGGTGTCCTTGAAGTTGTAGGCGATGTAGTTGAAGCCCATGCCGGGGTAGCCGTAGACCTCAAAGCCCTTGGCCTTGAGCGACTTGAGCTGCGGCAGGTTCTGGAACGGCAGGTAGGCGATGCTCAGCGCGCCCGACAGGGCGGCGTCGTACTCGGCCGTCTCGTCGGTGTAGAAGATCATGTTCAGCGTGCTGTACTTGGCCTTGTACGGGCCGCCGTAGCTCGGGTTCGGCACCATCGAGAACGACCCGGTGGTGGAGTTGAACGACGTCAGCTTGAACGGGCCGTCCACCGTCTGCCAGACCGGGTTGGTGGCGTAGGTGCCCTTGTCGCCCGACAGGCCCGACAGGTAGTTGTAGATGCCCTCGGCGCCCTTCAGCGTCTCCCACGTGCTCATCGGGACGTGCTTGCTGGTCGCCGACGTGACGTTCCACGCGGTCGACGGGAGCGGGATCAGCTGGCCGACCTCGTCCCAGAACAGCCAGCCCTGGTTGTAGGTCTTGTTGAACGTGAGCGAGAAGGTCGAGGGGCCCAGGACCTTGAACGTCGCGTTCGCCGGGAACTGGCCCGGCACGTAGCCCGCGTAGTTGGCCGGGTTCTCGGCGATGGCCGCCTTGATCAGGTCGAAGTCGAACAGCACGTCATAGGAGGTGACCGCCACGCCGTTCGACCACTTGTAGGCCGGGTTGAGGGTGATCGTGAACGTCTTGCCGCCGTTAGAGATGACCGGCGCCTCGCCCGTGCTCAGCGGGTAGTCGATGACCTGCGCGTTGCCGTCGGGCGAGTAGTACAGGGGACGCCACATGAACTCCTGGAACAGCGTGACCGAGCCGATCGAGTTGTTCGCCGAGTTGGTGACCGGGAAGATCCAGGTCGGCGGGACGCCCGCGAACTCCGGCAGGTTCAGGGTGCCGGTGCCGGTCGCGGTGCCGTGCTCGGCCGGGATGCTGCCGAACGCGCCGGTCACGACCGTTTTACTGCTGCTGGTGGACGAGCCGCAGGCCGACAGCGCCATGGCGGCGGCCACGCCGACCACGGCGAGCTTGGCGCCCGTCCGAGCAAATTGCTTCATTAAGTTCCTGCCTCTCGTGGCCGGGTCGTGATCGCCCCGGCTCACCGTGAGCCGTCCGCAACCGGGCCCTATGCCCGGTAGCGCCTTGTCCGCTCGCTTCCGGGTGTCCCCGGGCTGATCCTGGCCATGATCCAGCCCCGTGACACCGAGCGCGAATCCTTAGGGTAGAGGCGCCCTGGTAGCGTTGCCATGCCGAAATTGTCACAAGTTGTTATCGAAGAACATGCCAATGACGGCGAGTCAACTACGGCCGGCTTCTACTGCCCGGAAGAGTCTATAGAGCGCGGATAGACCTTATCACCACACTGAGTAGTGAATCGCGTCACGCTGTGATGACTTGCCGGTAACCTTGGGTTAGCTCCCCATTGCGTGCACGCCGCCGTCAACGTGCACTATTTCTCCGGTAGTAGCCGGGAACCAGTCGGACAGCAGGGCCACGCAGCCACGGGCGGCGGGCTCGGGGTCGGCCATGTCCCAGCCCAGCGGCGCCCGCTCACTCCACACGCCCTCGAACTTCTCAAATCCGGGGATGCTGCGGGCAGCGATCGTCTTCAGCGGCCCGGCTGACATGAGGTTGACCCTGATGCCCTTGGGCCCGAGGTCGCGGGCGAGATAACGAGCCGTCGACTCCAGCGCCGCCTTGGCCACGCCCATCCAGTCATAGGCCGGCCAGGCGACGCTGGCGTCGAAGTCCATGCCCACGATCGCACCACCGGGGCCCATCAGCGGGAGTGCGGCCATCGCGAGCGACTTCAGCGAGTAGGCCGACACCTGGATGGCGGTGGCCGCATCCGGCCACGGAGTGTCGAGGAAGCCGCCGCCCAGCGCCGACGCGGGCGCGAACGCGATCCCGTGTACGAGCCCGTCCAGCCCGTCCACGTGCGCGCCGACGCGCTCGGCCAGCGAATCGAGGTGCGCGGCGTCGGTCACGTCCAGTTCAAGCACGGGTGGCGGGTCGGGGAGCCTGCGAGCGATCCGCTCCACCAGGCTCAGCCGCCCGAAACCGGTCAGGACCACAGTCGCGCCCTCCTGCTGTGCGAGCCGCGCGACATGAAAAGCAATGGAGGCGTCCGTCAGCACCCCGGTAACAAGAATTCGCTTGCCGTCCAGGATGCCCATGGACGCACCTCGTTCCGTGCTTAAAGGTCTTTGGTCAGTGCCCCATGCCCAGCCCGCCATCGACCGGCAGGACCGCGCCGGTGATATAGGCCGCATCCGGGCCGGCCAGGAAGGCGACCGCGCCCGCTATCTCCGCCGCCGAGCCGTACCGGCCCAATGGCACGCTGTCGAGAATCGCCTTCTTCCTGTCCTCCGGCAGCGCCGCGGTCATGTCGCTTTCCACGAATCCCGGCGCGACCACGTTGACGGTGATGTTCCTGGTACTCAGCTCCCGCGCGAGCGACCGGGCGAAGCCAACCAGCCCGGCCTTGGACGCGGCGTAGTTGGCCTGGCCACCGGAGCCAAGCAGCCCGACGACCGACGAGATCAGGATGATCCGGCCCCGCCGCATCCTGATCATGCCGCGGACCGCGCGCTTGGCGACCCGGTAGGCCCCGGTCAGGTTCGTGTCGAGCACCGCGGCGAAGTCGTCCTCGCTCATCAGCGCCAGCAACTGGTCCCTGGTGATGCCGGCGTTGGCCACCAGGACCTCGACCGGTCCGTGCGCCGCCTCGGCGACGGCGAAGGCCGCGTCGACCTGGGCACTGTCCCTGACGTCGCACGTGGCCACGGTCAGCCCGTCCACCGGGTCGCCCGACCTTGAGGTCACTGTGACGTTGTCGCCGTCGGCGGCGAACCGCTGGGCTATGGCCAGGCCAATGCCGCGGTTACCCCCGGTCACCAGAACCGAACGGGCCATCTGCGCCGAACTCCCTCGCCTCGCGGCTAACCGGACGCCGGCGAGCGTACCGCGACCAGACCAATCGCAGGCCGACGGGGCCGCCCAAGGGCTTGGCCGGGCGGGCGATTAGCGGGCGGGATCGGTAGTTCGGTAAGTTCGCTCGTCGTGGCCAGCAAACCAGAAACCGGCTCAGGCCGGATCGATCCCGAGTTCACCGCCTACCCGCTGCGCCAACTCGCGGACGCGGCCTTGGCCCGGGCCGCCGAGCTCGGCGCCCAGCACGCCGACTTCCGCGCCGAGCGGGTCCGCAGTCAGCAGATCAGGCTGTCCGACGGCCGGCTCGAAACGCAGTTCGACGCGGATGACCTCGGCCTGGCGGTCCGGGTCGTGGTGGACGGCACGTGGGGCTTCGCCTCCGC
>JASHUE010000528.1:0-6748 GCA_030040195.1 Streptosporangiaceae bacterium
GCGTAACAACCAGGAAACATGGGCCGGGCAGACTGTGGCGGTGGACAGGCAGGAAGAGTTCGTGCTGCGCACGCTCGAGGAGCGTGATATCCGGTTCGTCCGGTTGTGGTTCACCGACGTCCTGGGATACCTGAAATCGGTAGCCGTCGCGCCGGCTGAGCTGGAGGGCGCCTTCGCGGAGGGGATCGGCTTCGACGGGTCGGCGGTCGAGGGGTTCGCCCGGGTGCATGAGGCCGACATGATCGCTAAGCCAGACCCGGCCACGTTCCAGCTCATGCCGGTCGGCAATGACGAGGCCGGGACGGGCCGGATGTTCTGCGACATCCTGCTGCCGGACGGCTCACCCTCCTATGCCGATCCCCGGTACGTCCTCAAGCGCGCGCTAGCCAAGGCGGCAAGGCTCGGGTTCACCTTCTACACGCATCCCGAGATCGAGTTTTTCCTCTTGCTGGAAAAGCCAGAGCCCGGCGCCAAGCCGCGGCCGATGGATTCGGGCGGGTACTTCGACCACACCCCGCACGGCATCGCCCATGACTTCCGGCGCGAGGCGATCGCGATGCTGGAGGGCCTCGGCATTTCCGTCGAGTTCAGCCACCACGAGGGCGCCCCCGGCCAGCAGGAGATCGATCTGCGGTACGCGGACGCGCTCAGCACCGCGGACAACGTCATGACCTTCCGGCTGGCCATGAAGGAGGTTGCCTTGCAGCAGGGCGTGTACGCCTCGTTCATGCCGAAGCCGTTCACCGAGTACCCGGGCTCGGGCATGCACACGCACATGTCACTGTTCGAGGGCGACAGGAACGTCTTCCACGAGCCGGGTGCCGAGATGCAGCTGTCCAAGGTCGGCCGCGCGTTCATCGCCGGGCTGCTGCGGCACGCGGCGGAGATCACCGCGGTGTGCAACCAGTGGGTCAACTCATACAAGCGCCTGTGGGGCGCCACCGAGCGGATCGCGGGAGCGGGCGGCGAGGCGCCGGCCTACATCTGCTGGGGGCACAACAACCGCTCGGCGCTGATCCGGGTGCCGATGTACAAGCCGCAGAAGGGCAATGCCACCAGGATCGAGTTCCGCTCGATTGACCCGGCCTGCAACCCCTATCTCGCGTTCGCCGTGATCCTGGCCGCGGGGCTCAAGGGCATCGAGGAGGACTACGAGCTACCGCCGGGCGCCGAGGACGACGTGTGGGCGCTGACGTCAGCCGAGCGGCGGGCACTCGGCATCGCCCCGCTGCCGCAGAATCTCTCTGATGCCATCGACGCCATGCAGGGCAGCGAGCTTGTGGCCGAAACCCTCGGCGAGCATGTCTTCGACTTCTTCCTGCGCAATAAGCGAGAGGAATGGCACGAGTACCGTCGGCAGGTCACCGAGTTCGAGCTGGACCGCTACCTCGGCGTGCTGTGAGATAACTGCCCGTCGGGCGGAACCAGCGCAGTCCCGCGCGCCGTCCAACCGTCGGGCGCAGCGGCAAGGGCTGCCGCGCATCAGGACCGCAGAGGCAGCGATGAAACGCAGGAAATCCAGGCACGCTGTCACCTATATCGCCGCCACGCTCGCCGCCCTTGGCTGCCTGTACGGGTGCGGCGACGTGCCGTACGGCGCGACCGAGAACCCCAACGCGGGCGGTCACACTTCCGCGACGGCCCCGGCGGGCAGCCAGGCCTCGGCGACGGCGGCAGCGCGGCAGGTACTGAGCGGGCTTGTGGTGCCGCGCGGCACCCGGCAACTGCCCGAGCGGCCAGTGCCGGCCGGCCTCGCCGCGCCGGCCCAGGTACTGAGCGCGACCGAGTCGGTCGATGTGTACCGGCTGTATCGCCTGCCGCGGCCGGCGCAGGCTGCGGCCGCGTTCCTTCGTTCGCATCTCCCGGCAGGCCTTGTCGCCACTGGCGCCGGCCAGCTCGGCGCGGTCGACAGCGCCCCGGCGACGCTGCTTGTCAGCGCCGCGCCGCGGCGGCTGCCCGCCGGGATCTACGCGATGGAGCTCGTCGACACGATCGTAAGCGCCGGCAGTGGATCATCCCTGCTCCGCGCCGACGTGCAGGTGATCTGGTATCCGGCCCGGTCCAGCGCCGAGGACAGCATGCCGGCCTCGTACCGGTCGGTCCGGGTGGCGGTGAGTGGCTGGGCTGGATCGGCGGTCACCACGACCTCCCGCGCGGTCATCGGCGCCATCGACGCGTTGCTGACGGAGCTGCCCGCAGCACCGCCGGTGCTCAGGTCATGCCCGGTCATCACCGTGATCTACCAGCTGACGCTCGAGCCCGCGCGAACGGGCCAGCCTGCCGTCGTCATTTCGACCGGCGGCTGTGACGTTGACGACGTGAGCATCGGGAGCCGTCAGCAGCCCGCCCTCTGGGATCCGGGAGACAAGGTCTTGCTGATCGTCCGCTCGCTGCTTCGACCGGGGACGCTGCGGATAGCAGGGGTCCCCCCGCCGGTGCCGTCATGCCACGCTCCCCAGCGGCTGACGCCGCACGGCAGCGTGCCCTGCGTGGGATGGCCGAAGCTCGCGCCCCGGATCCCGAACTAGCCGCGCATGCTGCGCTCCCGGCAGCACTGACGCGAGAGACCCGGCGGACGCTGATGCGGTTGGCGCACCTCCTGCCGGCCGCGACGAGGCCAGAGCATAGGCTCGGCCTGGGCGGGCGTTGAGCACGGGGGAGCCGGCCCAGAGGGCTCCGGGGGGCAGCTCGTGGCGCGGCATCGCAAAGTGTGGCGTGTGCTGCTGCCTGCCACGGTGATCGTCGGGCTGCTGCTGACCGCGACGGCGGCGACGTATGAGGTCGTTCGCGTCCATGACCGGACCGTGGCGGCCATCGCTTCTGGAGCTGGCGGCAGCGATCGGCCGCATCCGCAGGCCGGGCCCGATCGCCGGCATCGCCTCAGCCTGGTTCCGAGGCGGGCCGCGCTTACGCGGCCGAGGATGCCGCCCATTCCGAAAACGACCAACAGCCGGGCCGGTCGCACGGCCAGGAGCCCAGCCGGGACCAGCGAGCTCACGCAGCTGACCGAGCTGACTGCCCTGCTGCGGCGCAGCGCGGCCACCCGTACCCTCCTGGAGGCGACCACACATGCGGTCGCCGACTGCACACTGGCCCCGGACCGCGGCCTGTCACGGCTCGACCAGGTGATCCAGAGCCGCGGCGAACTGCTCACGAGCGTCGCCGCGGCAGCGGTCTCGCAGATCCCGGATGGCAGCCAGCTGCGCGCCGAACTCGTGAGCGCGCTGAGCTACTCGTTGGCTGCTGACGCCGAGTTCGCCACCTGGCTGGGAACTATCTCCGGCGGCGCATGCCCGGTGCCGACACTGTCGGTCAGCTCCTTTCAGGCTGCACTGAGTGACTCGGGCCTGGCCAATAGCGCCAAGGCCGAGTTCCTGCGGCAGTGGAACCCGCTGGCCGCTGGCTTTGACCAGCCCGAGTTCGGCGTCGGCCAGATCTGAGGGCAGGCAGATCCGAGCGGGCCAGGGCGCGGCGCAGCGCGGGCCCCAATCTCGCTACGGTGCTAGGTGTGAGCATGCCCCGCGGAAGCCTGGCCGGCCAGCTCGCGACACTGGGCTTTGCGGATACCGCACGCGCCGTGCAGCTCCTCGCCGAGCTCCGCGAGGCGGCCCGGTCCGGCGAAGCTGCGGCCGGAGAAGGCCCGGCCCTGGAACTGCTGTCGGCGCTGGCGGCCGCCGCCAGCCCTGATCAGGCGCTGGCCGGGCTGGTCAGGATGCAGCCGGGCCCCGATCTGCTGGCGGCACTGCGGGCTGATCCCGTATTGCGCGACCGGCTGACCGCGGTGCTCGGCGCGAGCGCGGCTCTTGGCGGTCACTTGGCGCGGCACCAGGCGGACTGGCGGCTGCTCACGAGTGACGCCTCGTTCCCGCCAGAGCAAGCGAGCGATACGCGCGCCGAGTTGCTGGCGGCGGTCGGTGCGACGGCTCAGGGGCAGGACAGTGACGAGCCGGTCGCCGATCGCGCCAGGATCGGCGGCCGCGATCCCGCGACCGAGCTGCGGGTTGCCTACCGGCGGCGCCTGCTTCAGCTGGCGGCCGCTGACCTGACTGGCGCGATCGCCCTGGACACGGTGATGGCCGAGTTGGCCGACCTCAGCGTGGCGGCGCTGGACGCGGCGCTGGCGATCGCGCGCTCCGAGCTACCGCCCGGCGCGACGGCCTGCCGGCTGGCGGTAATCGCCATGGGCAAGTGCGGCGCTCGTGAGCTGAACTACGCCAGCGACGTCGACGTCATCTTCGTGGCCGGCGCGCCCGTCGGCGCCGCATGCGGCCCGGAGGTGGCCCCGAGCGCCGTGGAGGTTGGCGCGCTGCGGACGGCGACCGGGCTGGCTAGCGGGCTGATCAGGGTGTGCACGCAGAGCACCCCGGAAGGACCGCTGTTCGCCGTCGACCCGAACCTGCGGCCCGAGGGCAGGGACGGCCCGCTGGTGCGCACCGTAGCCAGCCACCTGGCCTACTACCAGCGCTGGGCCAAGACGTGGGAGTTCCAGGCGCTGCTGAAGGCCAGGTTCGCGGTCGGCGACGCCGCGCTCGCCGCCGAGTACCTGGCGGCCGTCGCGCCGCTGGTCTGGACGGCGGCGCAGCGCGAAGACTTCGTGCCGGACGTGCAGGCGATGCGGCGCCGCGTCGTCGCCGGCCTGCCCGCAGACCAGGCGGGCCGGGAGCTGAAGCTCGGGCCCGGCGGGCTGCGCGATATCGAGTTCGCGGTCCAGCTGCTGCAACTCGTGCACGGCCGCGCCGATGACTCCCTGCGCCAGCCTGGTACGTTGCCCGCACTCGCGGCGCTGGCCGCTGGCGGATACGTCGGCCGGGCCGACGCGGCCGCGATGGCGTCGGCCTACCGCTTCCTGCGCGAGGCCGAGCATCTGGTGCAGCTGCGCCAGCTCCGGCGCACGCACCTGCTGCCGGAGGACCCGGCGGTGCTCAGGCAGATCGGCCGGGCGCTGCGGCGAATGCGGCTGGATCCGGCCGAGCCGATCAGCGGCGAGCCGGCGGCCGGAGACCCGGCAGCCGAGTTGCTGGCGCAGTGGCGGCAGCACGCAACCCAGGCCAGGCAGCTGCACGAGAAGCTCTTCTACCGGCCGTTGCTCGAGGCGGTGGCGCGGCTGCCCGGCGAGGTCACGAGGCTGACGCCCGCCGCGGCCGAGGACCGGCTTGAGGCGCTCGGGTACCTCGATCCGGCCGGGGCGCTGCGCCATCTGGAGGCACTGACTGCTGGCGTCTCCCGGAAGGCGGCGATCCAGCGCACGCTGTTGCCCGTGCTGCTTGGCTGGCTCGCCGACGCGCCGGAGCCCGATGCGGGCCTGCTGGCGTTCCGGCAGGTGAGCGAGGCACTCGGCGGTTCGCCCTGGTACCTGCGGCTCCTGCGCGACAACACCGTCGTGGCGCAGCGGATGGCAAGGCTCCTGGCGTCCAGCCGGTATGCGACCGGACTGCTACTGCGGGCTCCTGACGCGGTCGGGATGCTCGGCGACGACGGCCAGCTGGCCGCCCGTCCGGCCGCAGAGCTCTTGGCCGAGGCCAGGGCGGCGGTGCGGCGGCAGGGTAAGCCGGCCGACGCCGTCGGCTCGGTCCTGGCGATGCGGCGGCGCGAGCTGTTCAGGACCGCGGCCGCGGACGTGCTCGGCCTCGCCGGGATCGAGGCCACTGGGGAGGCGCTGACTGACGTGGCCGGCGTCACCGTGACGGCGGCGCTCGACGCCGCGGTCCGGGAGGCGGAGCGGTCCGCCGGAGCGCTGCCGACCAGCATCGCCGTCATCGGCATGGGCAGGTTCGGCGGGCACGAGATGGGCTACGCGAGCGACGCGGACGTCCTGTTCGTGCATCAGCCGCGGCCGGGCGCCTCGGACGAGGCCGCGACGCGGGCGGCGCACGGGGTGGCCGAGAACCTGCGGGCGCTGCTCAGCCGGCCGGGGCCTGACCCGGTTCTCCAGCTCGATGCGGGTCTGCGCCCTGAAGGCAGGCAGGGCCCGCTGGTACGGACGCTGGCGTCCTACCGCGCCTATTACGAGCGCTGGTCGGTCGCGTGGGAAGCCCAGGCCCTGCTCCGGGCCGAGTTCGCGGCGGGAGACGCGTCCGTGGGCGCGGCCTTCATGAGCCTGGCCGACGAGATCCGGTATCCGGCCGACGGCATCGGGACCGATGCGGTCAGGGAGATCCGCCGGATCAAGGCGCGGATGGAAGCCGAGCGGATGCCGCGCGGCGTCGAGCCCGCGCTGCACCTCAAGCTGGGCCCCGGCGGCCTCTCCGACGTGGAGTGGGTTGTTCAGCTCCTGCAGCTACGGCACGCCGGCGCCGTCCGCGAGCTCCGGACGACCAGGACGCTGGGCGCGCTCGCGGCCGCCCGCGCGACCGGCCTGATCGAAGCGGCAGACGCAGCGACGCTCTCGGCCGCCTGGCTGCTGGCTGCGCGGATCAGGGATGCGGTGATGCTGGTGCGCGGGCGCGCCTCCGATACCCTGCCGTCCCCGGCGTCCGAGCTGGCGGCGGTGGCGCAGGTACTCGGGTACCCCCCCGACGGGGCGCAGGATCTCGTCCAGGACTGGCGACGGGCCGGCCGGCAGGCGCGCGCCGTGATGGAGCGCCTCTTTTACGGGTAACGAGGGGTCGCCGGCGCCGCGGTGCAGGTAGGCACGTCGGTTGTCCGGGGCGCAGGACGGGGACCCGGCGTTGGCTGAGGCCACGGTTGCCGCCCCGTAGAGGGCGCCGGGGCTGCTGGTGCGGGCCGCTGCCTATTCGTTACCAACGCA
>JASHUE010000529.1:0-8978 GCA_030040195.1 Streptosporangiaceae bacterium
CTTCTTCCTGCTCTCTGGCCTGATCATGCTCGCCAGCTTCCTTGCCCCTGGTGGCACCGCCGCGTTCGGGTGGTACGCCTACGCCCCGCTGACCAGCGCGCAGTACTCGCCCGGTGTGGGCGGCGACATGTTCATCATGGGCCTGGCGCTGTCGGGACTGGGCACGATCCTGGGCGGCGTGAACTTCGTGACCACGATCTTGTGCATGCGCGCGCCCGGCATGACCATGTTCCGGATGCCGGTCTTCACCTGGAACGTCCTCGTGACCAGCATTCTGGTACTGCTGGCGTTCCCGGTGCTCGCTGCGGCCCTGCTGGTGCTGGAGATCGACCGCAAGCTAGGCGCCCAGGTGTTCAGCCCCAACAGCGGCGGCGCAATCCTGTGGCAGCACCTGTTCTGGTTCTTCGGCCATCCTGAGGTCTATATTCTCGCGATCCCGTTCTTCGGGGTCGCGACCGAGATCCTGCCGGTCTTCGCACGCAAGCCAGTCTTCGGTTACAAGGGTCTGGTCGCTGCGACTATGGCGATCGCGGGCCTGTCGATGACGGTCTGGGCGCATCACATGTTCACGACCGGCGCGGTGCTGCTGCCGTTCTTCTCGTTCATGACGTTCCTGATCGCGGTGCCCACCGGGGTGAAGTTCTTCAACTGGATCGGCACGATCTGGCGCGGCCAGCTGACCTTCGAGACGCCGATGCTGTTCATCCTCGGCTTCATGGTGGTGTTCCTGTTCGGCGGGCTGACCGGCATCATCCTGGCCTCGCCGCCGCTGGACTTCGCGGTCAGCGACTCTTACTTCGTCGTGGCCCACTTCCACTATGTGCTGTTCGGCACGGTGGTGTTCTGCATGTTCGGCGGTTTCTACTTCTGGTGGCCGAAGTGGACCGGCAAGATGCTCGACGACCGGCTCGGAAAGTGGCACTTCTGGACCGTTTTCATCGGGTTCAACGTCACGTTCCTGGTGCAGCACTGGCTCGGGCTGATGGGCATGCCGCGCCGGGTCGCGAACTACCCGTTCCTGCCGCACCTGGCCACGACGCTGAACGTCATTTCCTCGGCCGGGTCGTTCTTCCTGGGAGCCTCGACATTCATTTTCCTTTACAACGTCTACAAGACGTGGAAGTGGGCAGAGCCTGTGACCGCGGACGACCCGTGGGGCTTCGCGAACTCGCTGGAGTGGGCGACCTCGTGCCCGCCGCCGCGGCACAACTTCACCTCGATCCCGCGGATCAGGTCCGAGCGCCCCGCATTCGACTTGCATTACCCGCACATCCGGTCGGGCCGCGACCCGCAGACTCTTCCGCCTCACTCGACCATGGTGGACGCGTGAGCGCCGCCGGACCGGCTGCCGGCATCAGCGGCGCCGCGGCCCTCACCCCGCCTTCCGGCCCTGGCACGCTCTCGGAGCTTGAGCCTGTTCCGAGTAGTCACCGGGACCGGCTCCTCGTGGGCCTGTTCATCGTGGTGCCGCTCGCCGCGCTGATCGCCGCGATCCCGGTCGGATGGCGCTGGGGGCTGCGCTGGGACGACGTCGTGATCGCCCTGGCCTTTTACCTGGTCACGGGCATGGGCATCAGCATGGGCTTCCATCGGCACTTTACCCACGGATCCTTCAAGGCGGTCCGGCCGCTGCGCATCGCGCTGGGAATCGCCGGCAGCCTGGCGATCGAGGGGCCGCTGCTGGTCTGGGTGGCCGATCACCGCCGCCATCACAAATACAGCGACATGCCGGGCGATCCGCACTCGCCGTGGCGGTTCGGCACCGGGCCGCGAGCGCTGGCCAAGGGGTTCGCCTGGGCGCACGTGGGCTGGATGCTCAGCCCGGAGCGAACCTCGCAGCGCAGGTTCTGCCCGGACCTGCTCGACGACGGCACCGTGCGCCGCATCTCGGGCATGTTCCCGGTCTGGGTCGTCATCTCGCTGCTCGCACCCCCGCTCATCGGGGGCTTGTGGACGATGTCCCTGACCGGCGCGCTTACCGCGTTCTTCTGGGCCAGCCTGGTCCGGGTGGCTCTACTGCACCACATCACCTGGTCAGTGAACTCGATTTGCCACATGTTCGGCCGACGGGACTTTGTCTCCCGCGATCGTTCCACCAACAACGCCTGGCTCGCCATTCCCTCGTTCGGCGAGTCATGGCACAACCTTCACCACGCCGATCCCACCTGTGCCCGGCACGGCGTGCTGCGCGGACAGGTCGACATCTGCGCGCGGGCAATCTGGTGGGCTGAACGCGCGGGCTGGGCACGGGACGTGCGCTGGCCCAATGAGGAACGCCTAGCCCGCAGGCTCAGCGAAGGCGCCCGGAGCCGCCGGTTCGGCACCATGACCTCGCGGCAGCATGAGTAGCAAGCGTGTTCGTCAGTGATGAGGTCGTCGTAGCGGTCGAATATCCGGCTGCTCGGGCTGACCTGGCACAGGCCGTTCGGTCCGGTGCGCTGCTCGACCCCTCCACGGAGGCTTACAACGGCCCGTTCCTCCACGACCTGCGGGTGGGCCCGGCTCCCGTGATATCGCGGCTGGTCCACGCCCAGTTCCGTGACCTCATTGTCCGTGATGGCTCGTGCCTGCTGAGCCTCCGCTGGCAGGCGTCTGGCCCAGGCGGTTCGCTGCTGCCGGTGCTGGACGCGGACATCACCCTCACGCCCCAGGGCGCGGCCGCTGTGAAGCTCCGGCTCGACGGTTCTTATCGCCCCCCGCTGGGCAAGCTCGGCGAGCAGCTCGACCGGGCCATCATGCACCGAGTAGCGTCCGCGACCATACACGCGTTCCTGGCCAGCATCGCTGACAAGCTCACCCACGAGTGAGCATGCCCCCGCAGATCACGGGCGCAGGTCAAGCACAGGCAGATCGTAGATCCGGCGGATGCTGGTCCCTAGGCGGGCGACGTCGGTCCCGTATACGTGCAACTGGATGACCGTCTGGTCGCCCTCGTTGACGATGCGGTGGATGTCGCCGGGCGGCGCGAAGGCGCTCACGTCGCCTGGTCCGTTGTACCGCGTTGCCAGCGGCACTAGCCCGCGCCCGTCCGGGCTGAGCGCGAACGTTTCCTCATACTCGGCGCCTTCCAGCACTGCGAAGGCGCCCCAGGCGACGTGATCGTGGATCAGCGTTCGCTGGCCCGGCCGCCAGACCAGGCCCACCACCGAGAAGGAACCGTCCCGCTCTACGTGGAGCGCGTGCGCCTGGTAGTTGCCGGGATCACCGCGCCGCTCGCTGGCGGTCAGGATCTCGGGGCCGGGTAGCTGCTGCCGGAGTTGCGCGCCGACCAGTTCGGCGGTCTCCTGCCAGGTGGCACGCTCGGTGATGGCCTCGCGGATGGCGGTCAGGAGCGGGCCCGGACAACGTGAGCTGGTGGGCATGACTACCGGCCGCCAGCTGCGAGCAGCGCAACTATCCGCGTGACCGCGGGCATCAGGCTGGACCAGGTCATGACACTAGCTCCCTTGACTCGCCGGTGACCGCAATACAGCCGTAGCATCGCCGTCGCGGGCGGCGACCGATACCAACCAAGGTCATCCGGCTCCGGGACTTAGGTCACCGCGGCTACAGCGACTCCCGGCCGGCTACCGTGCGGGGCCTCGGCCGCGCCGTGCGGCAGTGGAGTCCCTACCGATTCCGTCCCCTCCAGCGGCGTGATCGCGGGGAATCCGGAGGAGCTGGCTGTGAAGGTGCTCCTGGCTGCGTGGTACTGGTCACGATCGTCGCACCGCCGGGGAGCCTGACAACTGTCTGAGTGCTGCCGTCAGGCAGTCGCGTCGTGATCGATCCGTCGGGGTTGACGACCGAGTTGCTGGCTCCAGGGGCGGGGTCGGTCGCTTCCCAGGCCGTCGGCTCCCTTATGCCCGGCGCGTCGGCCGGGACGTCCGCATCGGAAGCGGTCGTGCTGGTGCCGGGCGTCGCCGTATCGCCGCTCGGCTCAGGAGCAGTGAACGTCACTTCCGGCTGAGGATCCGCCGACTCCGGCGAGGACATCGTGCTCGGCGTGTCGGCGGTGCCCATCGCCGTACCGTCTGGTTCCGGCGCGGTTGTGACGGTCGTGTCGTCCGGCCGCGGAGCGTTGACCGACACAGTCCCGTCAGGATGGGTGATCGTGGTCGGGCCATCCGGATTGAAGGTAAAGAGGGGCATCGGCTCAGGCTCGTCCATGGCCCGGATAGTAGTCGCCTGAACCCGCGCATTAAAGAGACAGCGCGTCGACGCCGCGCTGATCCTGATCCTGCGCGATCTTCCGGCCGGAGCCAGATCTGCATGCTCAGATGGCCGGCGTGGATGCAGACTCGGTTGCTTGCGGCGGGTCAGCTCAGCGGGGTTTCGTTGACACAGCATGCACTCTGGCACACAATCATGTATCCAAATCTGATAAGGGTGTGTTTCGTCTGGCGGTGACGATGTCCGCTATTGCGCCGGGGTTTGCTGGGGAGCTGCTGACCCGCGAAGGGCTGGGGGTTCCGGGCGAGCGGGAGCGGTATGTGATCCGCCGGGATCTGACGCTGCAGAAGGTCAACGAGCTGCTGCTTCCGGCCATGCGGACGCACGGCATTGACATGTGGATCGTGCTGGACCGGGAGTATCACCCTGATCCGCTGTCGGTGGACATCGGCGGTGAGTTCGGGGTGCGGAACGCGGCGGTGTTTTATGACGCCGGAGACCGGCTGGAGAAGATTTACATTTTCTCGCACCCGGCCCGCGAGGACCTGGTCGGCCTGCTGTATGACGAGCTGATCAATTACGGATACCGGCCGGAGGGACTGCGGCCGCACCTCGCCAGAGTGGTGTCGGAGCGCAACCCGAAGCGGATCGGGCTGAACATGTCAGCAACGCTGCCGATGGCCGACGGGCTCAGCGTGGAGCTCAAGCGGTACCTGGACACCGCGATCGGCCCGGACCTGGCAGCCAGGGAGGTATCAGCCGAGCTCCTGGCGCGTGACTTCCGGGCTACCAGGCTGGCCGCAGAGACCGAGCTGTACCGGCAGCTGGTCCGGTGGACGGTGGCCTGGGAAGAAGAAGGCCTGAGCCGGGCGGCGATCATGCCGGGCGTGACCACGGCTGACGACGTGCACTGGTGGTGGCGGCAGCGGGCCAAGGACCTCGGAGTCGACATTGCCTCCTTCCTGCCCGGTCTGCGAGTGATCAGCGGCGGGCGGGACCTGGCCGTCAACGACCCTGACGAGCCCATCCGCCCCGGTGATGTCCTCAGCATCGACGCCGGGCTCAGCATGATCGGTTATCACACCGACATGAAGCGGATGGCCTATGTGCTGCGGCCCGGTGAGACCGATGCGCCGGAGAGCCTGAAGCAGGCTTACCGGGATGCGCAGCGGGTGACCGACGTGCTCTGCGCGAACATGCGGCCCGGCCGACTGGGTTACCAGGTGTGGGAGCAGACCACGTCGTGGGCCGCGGGCCAGGGGTACGAGATCGGGTACGCGATGCAGCCGCCGCCGGACCGTAAGCCAGAGGTCGGCGTGTACTGCCATTCGGTCGGCACGTCGGTGCATGACATCGGCGCGAGGACTAGTGAGAACAACCCGCACGCATTCGGGGACCGGGTCGGCTACCCGTTGGCCAGGGACAACTGGTACTCCGTAGAGCTGCACGTCAGCACCCCGGTACCCGAATGGGATCAGCAGCCGGTGAAGTGCACGATCGAGGAGTCTGCCCTCCTGACCGACGATGGGCCGCAGTTCTTCGTGCCCCGCCAGTCGGACTGGATCCTCATCCCGTCCGACTGATCGCGGCCGTGCCTGTCGGCTACATCCAGCCGGTGAACCCGGTCCGGCGATACGCGGACACTGTCCAGGTCACGAACGTGGTGATGTCATGAACCGGCAACTCGGTCGCGCGCGCGATGTCGGCGGCGAAGGGCGGCATGTTCGTGCATTCGAGCACGATCGCGCCGACGTCCGGGTGCCGTCGCTGTAGCAGCCGCGCGGCGGCCACGTGCTCGTCTCTGGCCCGCTGGACGTCTAGCTCCGGTGCGTCCGTCACGATCATGTTGAGGAAGTGCCCGCCGGTCTCCTCCATCCCGACCACCGGGACATCAGGCTCAAGCCCGGCGGCGGCCAGGTGTGCCGCGGTGAGCGAGGCGCGCTCCACCGTGAGGATGCCGACGCAACGGCCCGGCGGCATCAGTGACTGGAGCCAGGGAACCTGCAGCAGGCTGGAGCTGAGGAACGGGACATGCAGCTCCGCCTGGATCTGCTCCTGGTACAGGATCAGGAAGCCGCAGTTGGTCGTCACCACCGCGGCGCCTTCGGCCTCAAGCTCGCGAGCGGCAGTGGTGAACGACTCGAGGAAATCTGACTCGGCGAGGCGGCGTACGACCGTCTCCGGCGTCGCGTCCGCCACGATGCGGTAGCTAACCGGGAACGGCCAGGTCGACGCGTTCCCGGCGTCGCCAGGAATCCGGGGAAACCGCGACTGCAGCATGAGGATGCCGAGCGGGCGGCCGTAGATGTTCTGGCCGCCGCGGACGACGTCTCCGATTTCAGGGGACACGGGCGCTCGATTCGGTGGCCGGCGGCTGAAGGACACCAATTGACGGCAATCAAGCTACTCGCATACAATCCGGCATGCAAGATTGGCTACATTTGGGTAGTCTCGTACCCGCCGTGCCGATGAGAGGTCCTGGGCCTCGTGAGCGCTCTGACTCGCGGTGACCGGGTGATCGTCGTGGGCGCTGGCATCGTCGGCGTCTCGATCGCTTACCACCTTGCCCGCATGGGACACCCCGACGTGATCGTGCTTGATCGCGGGCTGGTGGGCGAGGGCTCAACGGCGAAGGCGACCGGCGCGATCCGGCAGCAGTTCACTTCCGAGATCAATGCCGCGCTGATGCACCGGTCGGTCAGCGCGTTCACCCGGCTGTCCGACGAGACCGGCGAGCCGTTCGAGTTCCGTCAGCACGGCTACATGTTCCTGCTGACGACTGGTGATCAGATGTCGGCATTCGGCACCGCGGTGGCCATGCAGAACGGACTGGGCATTCCGAGCCGGATGCTCGCCCCTGATGAAGTACGTGAGTTGTACCCGCAGCTGTCGCCTGATGGATTGCTGGGCGCGACGTACTGCGCGACCGACGGCTCAGGATCACCAACCGACGCCGCTGGCGCCTACGCCAGGTCGGGCCGGAGGCTCGGGGTCAGCATCAGGACACGGTGCGCTGTGGAGGGCTTTCTGACCGGGCCCGACGGCCAGGTGCGCGGGGTCAGGACCGGCAGCGGCGACATCGAGGGCGAGGTAACCGTGCTCGCCGCCGGACCGCAGTCGCGGGCTCTCGGCCGGGCGGCGGGGGTGGAACTCGCCGTCTCCCCGCACCGGCGGCAGGTCTTCGTGATCGACGCGCCGGCCTGGCTGCACCGGGACCTGCCGTTCACCGTCGACCTGGCCACCGGGGCGTACCTGCACCCGGAGGCGGGCCGCGGCCTGATCGGCGGTACCGACCGCCACACCGCGGAAGGCACGGACACCGCCCTCGACTGGCAGTTGCTCCCGCCGTTGCTCGAAGCGCTCACCGTGCGCTGGCCATCGCTGGCGGCTGCGCGGGTCGCGTCGGGGTGGGCCGGGCTGCGGGAGATGACCCCGGACGATCACGCCCTGGTCGGCCCGGTCACTGCGGCGCCCGGACTTTGGGCGGCCACCGGCTTTTCTGGCCACGGCTTCATGCAGTCACCGGCCATCGGCGAGGCCGTGGCTCAGCTGCTGCTGACGGGCCGCAGTGACGTTGATCTCGGCCCGCTCCGGCCCGAGCGGTTCGCGGCCGGGCAGGCAATCGCCGAGTCAGGGGTCTTCTAGATGCCATCCGAGACAGGACACGACGTGACCGCGCTTCCGCAACCCGTGCCGGTACCAGCCGAGCCGGTCACCGGGTTCCGGGGCGCCGACCTTCTCGCCGAGGCGCTCATCGCGGCCGGCATCGATACTCTCTTCGGCGTGCCCGGCGACACCGGCGTCATCTTCTACGACGCGCTGTACGCACGCCAGGACCGGCTACGGCATGTGCTGGCCAGGGACGAGCGCCACGCCGGGGCTATGGCCGACGCCTACGCGCGGATCCGAAACCGGGTGGGCGTCGTGGAGGTGTCCAGCGGCGGTGGCACCACCTATGTCATCGGCAGTCTCGGTGAAGCCAGCGCCGCCGGAGTCCCGGTACTAGTCATCACCTCCGATATTCACCGGAGCAGCCGGGGAACCGGCGCCTTGACCGAGATCGACCAGGTCGCGCTGTTCGCCGCGGTGACCAAGAGGCAGATCGTGGTCGACCAGGCCGACGACATCCCCGGTGCCGTCAGGGAGGCGGTGACGGCGGCCGTCTCCGGCCGGCCAGGGCCGGTCGTCGTCATCGTTCCCGAGGATGTGCTAGACGAGCAGGTCACGCGGCGGCCGTTGCAGGCGGACGCAGACGCCACCGCCGTGCCGGGCTCACGGGCGCCAGCGGACGGGGACAACGTGCGGGCGGCCGCGCTGATGCTGACCTGCGCGGTCCGGCCGGTCATCATCGCCGGCTCCGGAATACACAGCTCCCTGGCGTGGGACGAGCTCGCGGCTGTCGCCCAGCGCCGCGCCATTCCGGTCGCGACGACGATCCACGGCAAGGGCGCGATCGCCGACAGCCATCCGCTGTCGATCGGGGTCGTGGGCAACAACGGCGGGCGCGGCTACGCCAACGACATCGTGGCGGCAGCCGATGCCGTGCTGATCGTGGGCAGCCGGGCCAACGCCACCGATACCAACAGCTGGACCGGCCCGCCGCGACAGGGCGTCCCGATAGCCCAGATCGATGTCTCCGCGGAGCGGGCTGGCCACAACTTTCCCGAGGCGACCGGGCTAACCGGCGACGCCAGGACCGTGCTGGCGCAGCTGCTCGCGCACCTCGACCCGGTCGAGGACGCCGTACTCGACCACCGGATCCGCGACATCAGCGAGCGGCACGCCGCGTGGGTCAGGCAAGGACCGCCGGGGAGCAGCGAAGTCCG
>JASHUE010000530.1:0-2769 GCA_030040195.1 Streptosporangiaceae bacterium
GCGCTCGTAGCTCAACGGATAGAGCATCTGACTACGGATCAGAAGGTTGGGGGTTCGAGTCCCTCCGAGCGCGCGATCCCGCAGACCCGAACTACCCTCCGTCACCAGCTCGTCGGGCTGGCCACGGCTCTCCCGAACTGCGCCCGGATCCTCGATGCCCGGACGGCCGGTCAGGCTTTCAGCGACCGCGTGAATGCTCGTCAGGATGTCGAGATCGAGCTGAATCGCATCGACGCCGCGATCGATGACCTTCGCGTTAGCGCGAAGGCGGCCTTCGATGCCCAGATGCCATCGTCGATGCCTGACATGTCCCTGGAGGACTTTCTTCGGGCCCGGAACGTCTTGACGGACCGGGCAACCGCACCACGGACATGCACGGCCCGCTCTGTATCCAGGCGGTGTAGCGTGCCGGCATGCGCAAGCAGTTCATCGCGGTCGTCATCCTCCCGTTAGCCGCAGCCGCCGGGCTCATCTGGTGGCGCGAGCGCCAGTCCACCTATATCTCGGGCGGACCGCACGAAATCTTCGCGCCGCGGCGCTCGCCAAGCGCCCAGGTCCGCGTCCAGCTGTACCTGGCGTCCCGACGCGCCCTGAACCGCCTGGCCCGGTGGCGGTTCCTCCTGCTACACGGGCCGGCCACGGCCGAGAGTCACCCTGGTCCCGAGGTGCCGCTGCCAGACCACATCGGCGCCTGAGGTGCCGCGGCTGATGCCAGATGCTGGTGCAGCCCTCGAAGCGGCATCGAACCCACATATGTTCGCGGTTGCCCGCTAGCGCGGGCGGGCAGTCGCAGGCCTGAAGGTACGAGTTAGATGGCTAGTTTCGTGCAAGGGATCGAAGCTAACCATCTGACTTCCGGCGCATGCCCTGTGATCTGTGGGCGGGCGGAAGCCTATTTATCTTTGCTTGTTTTCTGAGCGCAGACATGGCCTCGGCTTCGTGAGCTGCGCGACTGACGCCTATCACAGACTGGCAGGACAGCACCGGACTGTCGCGCACTGGCCGGAGCCGGCAGCGTAACGACTGCGCCGAAGATCACAGCTAAGAGCCTGCTTGAGAACTCGCCTTCTCGGGGTCGCGGAACTCTTCCAGCAGCATGTAGTTGCGGGGCAGACTGGCGTCGTGACCCCGGCCGAGGTGATCGATACGCTTGCTCGCGCGTGGACGATTGGGGACGACGCCGAGCGCTTGTCGCTGCTCACGACCGCCTGCCTGCCGGATGCGGTCTTCGTGGCGCCTCGGGTGGAGATCTGCGGGGTTGAGGCGTTGAGCGCGAATATCGCGGCGTTCCGCTGCGCCTTTCCATCGGTCACTATCAGCTTTGGCAGCCCGGACGCTTCTGGCGGGTTCGCCCGAGTGGCGTGGGCCATGTGCTTGGATCACGGGCAGCCGCCGCGGACTGGTGAGGACTTCGCCCAGTTTGCCGACGATGGGCGTATCCGGGTGCTCGTGTCGTTCGATGGCGAGGCCGCCCCGAGTTCGTAACCGGCCTGATCTTGCTAACGCGGATGCTAACAACAGGTCTGGGCAAGCGCGGAACGGAGCTATTGCTATCCGCTGCCGCTCGCTGCGGCCTGGAGGGTGAGGTCGAAGGGCGGCATCGGATTGGATGCGAGGCAGCTGGTGTCCAGGTGGGCGAGGCTCGCCTGCTCGATGAACACCTGCATGATCGGCCCGGCGCAGGTACCCCAGTACTCTCCGATCGGCTCATGCCCTTGGCCGGGCACGGCGAGTTCGCGGCTGTTGGGCCAGAACTGCTGCGCGCCGGTCATGTTCCGCGGCTGGTCGATCGGGTCGGCGTCGCCGTTGAAAGCGAGCACCGGGACGCTGGACTTAGTGAGCTGCTCATCGCCGATGGCTGCCGCGGACTTCGGAATGAGCGGACAGACGTACTGCCACCACTGGGCGTCCTGCAATAAGGTCTCGTACGCGAAGCTGTTGCGCTGAATCGCGAGCGCGGCGGGGCGGTCGGTTGCCCATGGCTCGTCGCACCGGATCGAGTAGTAGATCGCGCTAACGTTCCCGCCGGACGCGCCAGGATTGCCCATGAGTTTCACTATGGCGATCATGGCGGCGGCTTTGTTTTTCGCTGTGCTGAGAGTGTGGATCACCACGGGGATCGGGCCGATGTTGCCCGTATACAGCGCCTGGTACGCCGCGTATTCCAGGCCGCTCTGGTCGAGGGTGAGCGTCGTGCGGGTGGGCGACTGGGCGGCCGGCACGACCCAGGGTGATCGGCCGACCGACGCCCACAAGCTGGCCCACTCGGCGGCCAGGTGCGGGAACGCGTGATGACAGGCTCGCTGGCGTTCGCAAAGGGCGAGCACGTAGTTCAGTGCCAGCTGGGTGTCCCCCGGCTGTTGCTCGTATACCGGGATACTGAGCAGGGTGCCGCTGATCAGGGTCATGGTCCGGACTTGGCCCGGGTGGCGCAGCAAGAAGACCTGCTCGAGCGTGGCGCCATAGGACTGGCCGACCAGGTTGGCCTTGGCGTAATGCAGGGCAGTCAGGACCTGGCTGATGTCGTCGGCGATCATCGCCGATGTGTAGAACGGCAGGTCCCCGTGCAGGTGAGCCAGGCAGGACCGGACGCTGGCGCGGAGCGCGGCTTTGTCGGCCAGGCCGGGGAAGGGCGGGCAGTTCAGCGGGCCCGAGCCGCCGGTGCCGCGCTGGTCGATGAAGACCAGGTCACGTTGGGTGTTCAACGGCTCCAGCATCGGCAGGTTGTCGTTGATGTAGTCGATGGCCGAGTCGCCGGGGCCGCCTTGG
>JASHUE010000531.1:0-3279 GCA_030040195.1 Streptosporangiaceae bacterium
GATCGATGTCGGCGATCAGGTCAGCGGCGGGCTCGAGCCCGGCCGAGAGCCTGATCAGGCTGTCCGGCGCGGACTCGCCCGGCCACCGGCCGCGACGTTCCCAGCTGGACTCGACGCCGCCGAAACTAGTCGCAGGAACGATCAGCCGCGCCGCGGTAACCACCGCATCGGCCTCGGCTGCGCCGCCATCCAGTTCGAAGGACAGCAAAGGCCCGAAGCCCCGCGGCATCTGCGCACGGGCCAGGTCGCGGGTGCGGGCGCAGGTGCCTGGGTAGTGCACCGCGGCCACGCGCGGATGCGCTGTGAGGTACTCCGCGATCGCCAGCGCGGTTGCCGACTGGCGCTCGAGCCGCAGCGGGAGGGTCCTGAGCCCGCGCAGCGCGAGCCAGGTCTCGAACGGCCCGGCGATCGCGCCGCCGAGTGCCCGCCAGCTCCGCAGCTCCGCCAGCAGGTCCTGGTCGCGGGTGACCACCGCGCCCAGGATCAGGTCGGAATGGCCCGACGCCGACTTAGTGAGCGAGCACAGGGAGGCGACTGCGCCGAGCCGCAAAGGCTGCTGCAACACCCCCGTGGCCACCGTGTTGTCGACCACCATCGGCGCGCCCGCGGCAGCGGCCAGGCGCCCGAGCGCGGCCAGGTCTGCCAGCCGCAGCAGCGGGTTGGTCGGTGACTCGGCCCAGAGCACGGAAGAAGCGCGCCCGAGCTCGCGCTCGACGCCTGCCGGGTCCTGCAAGTCGACAGTGATCGCTTCCGCTCCGTGCGGGCGGAGCCGCCGCGCGAGCTCGCGCACGTTGTAGTAGCCGTCTCGTGGCACCAGGATCTGGTCGCGGCCACGGGCCAGCGCGAGCATCAGGGCCATCGCGGCGGCCTGGCCGGAGCTGAACGCAACTGCGTCCGCGTCCTCGATTGCACCGAGGGCTCGCTCGAGCGCTTGCCAGGTCGGGTTGCCGTTGCGGCCATAGGCGAGGTCGTCACCCGGCTCGCCGGCCGACTCGAAGATGCTCGCCAGGACGGGCGGCGGCACCACGGGCTCGCCTCGTTCCCGCGATGTCCCGGCGTGGATGATGGCTGCTTCCGCCGACTCCGGCAGCCCGTCCGACCGTCCCCGCCCGGGCAGCGCCGCCAGCAAGAACCGTCCCAGTGCCCGGTTGAACGCGGCCGGCTGTTCCAGGTTCGGCAGGTGGCCAGCATCCGGGATCACGGTCAGGGTGGCCAAGGGGATGCGGTCGGCCAGCAGCCGCGCGTCCGCGGGCGGGGTGAACTCGTCGTCGCTTCCGACCAGGACGAGCGCCGGGACCGTGAAATCGCTCAGCATGCCGACGTAGTCGGGGCGCTCGGCGCGGCCGCGCAGCGCGGCCGCGGCACCGGCCGGCGCGGTTGCCCGCATCATGGCGCTGACGTGCGCGGCGACGTCGGGCCTTCGCCGCAGCGTGCGCACGGAGACCATTTTCGGTAGCACCTCGGCCGCGTAGCCGGCCATGCCCTCAGCCAGCAGGCGATCGGCGGTGGCGAGCCGCAGCGCCGCGCCCGCCTGCGTGTCAGCCGGTGCCGACGTGTCGGCGAGCACCACCGCCAGAAGCCGCTCGGGGAACAGCCTGCTGAACTCGAGCACGATCTGACCGCCCATGGACAGCCCGCACAGGACCGCCGCAGGCACCTCGAGGTGATCGAGCAGCCCGGCGATGTCGCGTGCGAACACATGCAGCGGGCACTTTCCCGGCACGACCGTGCTCTCGCCGTAACCGCGCAGGTCTGGGGCGATGGCTCGGTATCCGTGGCTGGCCAGGTAGGCAAGCTGCGGGTACCACATGGAGCGGTCGAACGGGTGTCCGTGCACGAGCATGACTGGCGCTCCGCCGCCGGTGTCGTCATAGCCGATGCTGACCTCTCCGGCATGCCAGATGCTCATGTCGCCCCTTACAGACCGGTAAACCATCGGCGACAGCGTAAAGTCGCGGATTGCCTCAGAGCAAGTTCAAAATTGCACTCGGAACAATATGATGATTGCGTGCAGGATTACCTCCGGCTGGCCGACCAGCTTGCCGCGGACATCGCCGCCGGGGCGCTCCGGCCTGGTGACCGGCTCGCACCCCAGCGGCAGTTCGCGGTCCAGCACGCCATCGCGACCTCGACCGCGGCCCGCGTCTACGCCGAGCTGACCCGGCGCGGCCTTGCTGTTGGCGAGGTAGGCCGGGGCACTTTCGTGCGGGCGGGCCGCTCGGCGGTGGCGGGAGGTCCGGGCGACATGGGCGGTGCTAGCGCTCCGCTGGTCAATCTCGCGTACAACTTCCCCATCCTGGCGGATCAGGGTGCGACGCTGGCCGAGAGCCTGGCCGCGCTGATGAGCCCTGAGGTGATCACGGCGGCTCTGCAGCCCGTCGGCACCGGAGGTACCGCCTCGATCCGGGACCTGACGGCCGCCTTCCTGGCCCGAGCCGGCTGGCAGCCGCAGCCCGCCCACGTGCACTTCGCCGGCAACGGTCGGCAGGCCATCGCGGCCGCGATCGCGGCGCTGATCCCGCGCGGTGGCCGGCTGGGCGTCGAGGCCGTGACCTACCCGATGGTGCAGACGCTCGCCGCTCGGCTGGGCGTCCGGCTGGTCCCGCTGGCGACGGACGAATCGGGGCTCCTTCCTGGCGCGCTGGCGTCGGCGTATAGCAAGGACGGCCTGGATGCCGTGTACCTGCAGCCGACCCTGCACAACCCGCTCGGCACGACGATGCCGGCCAGCCGCCGGGCGGAGATCGCCGACCTGCTGGAGCGGCTCGACCTGTACGCAATCGAAGACGCGGTGTACTCATTCCTGCGCGACGACCCGGCACCCCTGGCCGCCCACGCCGCGGGCCGCACGATCTTCGTGGAGAGCCTGTCCAAGCGGATAGCACCCGGCCTCACGGCGGGATTCGCGGTAGTGCCGGCGGGCCTGGCCGACGCGGTATCCGGCGGTATCCGGTCGGGCGGGTGGGCGGCAAACGGCTTCGCCCTCGCCGCGGCCGCGCACTGGTTCGCGGACGGCACGGCCGACGCCCTGACCGCAGCGAAGCGGGCCGACGCAGCCGCCAGGCAGCGCGTTGCTGCGGCGCAGTTGGCCGGCTTTAACGTCGCCGCCGACCCGGTGTCCTATCACTGCTGGTGGGAGCTTCCGCCACCGTGGCGGGCGGACACGTTCGTGGCGGCGGCCGCGCAACTGGGCATCGCCGTGACCCCGGCGGCCGCGTTCGCCGTCAGTCCCGGCCAGGCACCGAGCGCCGTGCGGCTGGCGCTGGCATCGCCGCCCGT
>JASHUE010000532.1:0-4454 GCA_030040195.1 Streptosporangiaceae bacterium
CACGACGTGTGGCTGTACATCCTGGCCTGCCAGTGGCAGCGGATCGATCAGGAAGAGCCCTTCCCCGGCCGGTGCGCGGAGGCCGGCGACGACCTCGGCTCGGCGCTCATCGCCGCACGGCTCGCGCGCGACCTTGTCAGGCTTGTCCTGCTGATGCAGCGCCGCTACCCGCCCTACAGCAAGTGGCTGGGCAGCGCGTTCGCCCGGACTCCGGCCGCGGCCGGCCTGCAGCCGCTGCTGACCGCCGCCGTAACCGCGACCACCTGGCCCGATCGCGAGCAGAACCTGTCCGCGGCCTGCGAGAGCGCCGCCCGGCTGCACAACCAGCTCGGGCTGACTGCGTACATCGACCCGTCGGTACGGCCGACCTTCTACGACCGGCCCTACCCGGTGCTCGGGGCGGCCAGGTTCACCCGCGCGCTCCGAGACGCGATCTCCGACGTACAGATCAGGGCACTGCCGCTCACCGGCGCGGTCGACCAGTTCATCGACAGCACCGACGCGATCAACGACCGGGCGCTGCTGCGGGGCGCGGTGGCCGCCGAGATGACGCCGCCGGCCGGCTGAATGTCGAGGAGGCCGTCGAGCCGCTGGCCGGCTCGCGACGAAATTAGCGTCGGGGAAGCTACCGATATTTAACGGCGCCAGGCCGAAGCCGCCTGTCTCGGCTTCGGCGCGCCGGGTCTCCCTAGAAGTCCTCCGCCGGCCGCGGGGTGAGTGCCCGGCCGAGCCAGTAGCCCACGAGCACCTGGACCACCGCGATCCCCAGGGTCAGCAGGAAGCCGGCCGACGCGTGCGCGGGCAGGCCGAGCAGCGCGGCGACCTCCCGCGCGACCGGCTTGTACGGCTGCCCGTCACCGACCGTCTGCCACAGCAGCGGAATTCCCCAGCCCGCCAGCGCCATCGCGGCGACGGCCGGCACCGCGATGAGCGCGCGCCAGCCGCCGATCCGGTTCGCCAGCCCGGCGGCCAGCCCGGCGGCGAACGGCACGAACCACCAGCCGAGCTCCGCGCCGCCGAGGATCGCCAGGGCACCGAGGATCAACGCCAGTAGCCAGGCGGAGGCCGGGCCGCGGCGCCGGCTGCGGGCGAACGACGGCCGGAACGGTACTCGCGGCGGTCTCTCGTGGACGCCCTTCACGCGAAGACGGCCGAGCCGGTAGGAGCCCGGCCGGCCAAGGCGCTTGAACTCGGTTGTCATCCCGCCAGCCCGATCATGGTTCCAGGACCCAGCTGACCGGGCCGGCCGCAGATCCCGCAGCGCGGCCAGGATTGCTGGCGATCGTGGCCGGCCACGGCATCGGCAGGTACTTGCCGTCAATCCAGTCGCTCACCAGGTTCTCGTACCACGGCGAACCGGGGTTCTCACTCTGGCCGCCCGGATAAATGCCTTCCCCGGCCGGCTGGCCCGGCAGGTTCCAGCTCGCGACCATCCGCCAGGTCGGGCCGACCGTGGAGGTCAGCCCGCCCTCGGCCGCGTCGATGGTCCACGGCCCGCCGCCGGCCGGTACCGGCCCGTACCCGAGGGAGGCCGCCCGCAGGTCCGAGGGGAACTCGCGGGTATGCAGGTGGCCCCACGACCAGCTGGCGGCCGTGCCGCCCAGCGTGGCCGACAAGTGCGCGACGGCGGTATCGAAGGCCACCCGCATCACCTCCGGCGCCGACCGGGCCGGGCCACCCGGCGGGGAGAACGCGGGATTGCCCTGGTCGCTCTCGGTCCAGTCGGCGAGCACCTCGTCCAGGCTTGACTGCTGCGGCGAGACCGCCAGGCCGGCCGGGTCAATGCCGACCGGCACGTTGTCAGCGGTCCACCAGGGCTGGAACACGGCCGTCAGATAGTCGGACCAGAACGTCCACCAGATCGCCGCGGCGGAGGAGCTCGCTGTCATCTGGTCGTCCCAGCCCGCCAACTGCTCCTCGGCATCCTTCTGGGTGGCGGTGAGCTGACCGGCCCGCAGCACCCGCACCAGCCGCGGAACGATCTGAGCCGCGAGCGCGTCGGTCACGTTGTCCTGCAGGGCGGCGAAGTCAGCCGGAGTCATCGAGTCGCGGCTCAGGTAGGCGTACTCGATGCTGGCCCGGTAGTCGGGCTGGAAGGAGTACTCGCTCGACGTGCCGATGTAGTACGGGTAGGAGTTGCCGACCGGCCGCTGGTTCGCGCTCGCTACCACGTGACCCGGCGGGTCGTATACCTGCGGGAGGGCCTGGAACGGGATCACGCCGACGACGTCGGCGGCACCCGTGCCGGGCAGCGGCAGCCACGGATCGCCGTGCCGGACGACCGGGAAGTAGCCGGCCGCGATCGCGGCGATGTGGTCGGAGTCGTCCGCGTAGACGAAGTTCAGCGTGGGCGAGCGCCAGCCGGCCAGCGCGGCCGTGAACTGCGCGTAGTCGCTGGCCTTGTCGATCGCCAGCATCACGGCGACGTCGGGTGAGCCGAGCGCGCCCATCCAGTCGACCGCGGTTGTCTGGCCATCCTCGGTCAGGATCGGCCCCTGGGCCGCCACGTCGACCGTCAGCTGCTGACTCGACCCGCCCCGGACGGCGATCGTGTAGTGCAGCTGCCGCAGCCGCCGCCACTGGCCCTCCCAGAAGTACTCTCCCGGCCGGCTGGTGCTGGTCTGCTCGGCATAAAAAAGCGTCGACTGGTTCAGCGCATTGGTCACCGACCAGGCAATGTGCGCGTTCTGCCCGATCAGGACGCCGGGCAGTCCCGGCACGCTGACCCCGGATACCTGCAGTCCCGGCGCGCTCAGCGCCACCTCGTACCAGAGGGAGGGAAGGGACTGCACGATGTCCGGGTCGCCGGCCAGCATCGAGCCGGTGCTCACGATCTTCGGCCCGTTGGCGGCCCAGGCATTGCTGTCAGGCTCGGCATAGATCTGGCCGGTGGGCAGCGCGCGCGCCTGGGCGAGAATTGCCGCCGCAGCGCGCGTGCTGGCGGCGGAAAGCTGAGCATGAGGGGAACGAGGGGTGTCCGCCGGCACTGCCTCGGTGACCTGCGCGGTGCCACCGATCGGCGCTACACCGAGGTTGCGGTACGGGCCGGGATCGTAGGGGTTCTGCTGGCCGGGCGGGAGCACCGGGAACCAGTCCATGGTGTCGGCCGCACCGAGCGAGCGCTCGAGCACGGCGTAATCCAGCGGCGTCGTGCTGAAGTCGAGCGCCTGGGTCAGGCCGCCCTGCACCGCGAGGCTGTCGACGGGGGTCCAGTTCGCCGGGTACACGCCCGCCAGCGAGAACACGGCCGGCCACTGACCGCTGGCCCGCAGCCAGGCCAGGTAGTCGTTGACCCCGCGCGAATAGGCGACGAGCGCCTGCGCGGCCTGGCCGGACTTCGGCATCGCGGCCCACTCCTGCTGCGCGGTCCTGAGCAGGCCGAGCCGGAGCTCGAACTCGTCCGAGGTGACGTACCTGGGGCCGGCCAACTGGGCCAGCGTGCCCTCCGCGAGCCGGCGTTCCAGATCCATCTGCGTGAGCCGGAAGCTGGCATGAAGGTACCCAAGGGCCAGGAATGCGTCGTTGTCGGTGGCTGCGCTTACCTCGGCGAGGCCCTGCTGAGTGAACGTCACCTGGGCTGGCCTGGACAGGCCGGGCAGGGTCAGCGTCTCGTCGGCAGGCAGCCTCGCCCCGGCCGCCGAGGCCCACACCCCGTGGCCGGGCACGAGGGCGGGGCCGAGCGCGGGCAACGACCCGTGCCCGACCGCAAGCAACCCGAGGACGAGCGCGGCGGCCGCCACGGCGACGACCGCGTTCCCATCCTGAAGAAGCTTGCGAGAACGCCCGCGACGTTCGATCTCGGTCATCCCGCGCCCCCGCATCGTGACTGACCTACTCGCGTAAACCGCATGCTAGGCGGTCCTGGGCTGCACTGCTCGTAGCCTGGCCGCGGTCAGCCGCCGGACTGGCGGACGAGATCGAGGAACTTGGCCACGATCGGCCCGTCGGTCGGGCCGCCCTCCCCGCCGTTGACGGTGACCATGGCGAACGCGATGGTGCCGTTGAAGCCGACCAGCCAGGCGTCTTGCGGCAGCGGGTTGCCCGAGCCGTACTGCGCGGTGCCGGTCTTGGCGTACGTGCCCGGCGGCAGGCCCTTGCCCGATGCGGTGCCGGTCGCGACGACCTGGGCCATCATCGCGTGCAGGTAGCGGACCACCGCGGACGGCAGGCTGACCGGGGCGATGCTCGCGTCGGGCGCGCCCGAGACCAGCACGGGCGCGCGCACCCGCCCGGTGTCGACGGCGGCGGCGACCATCGCCATGGCCAGCGGCGACATGAGCACCTGGCCCTGGCCGATCGTGGTCGCGGCCAGGTCGGCCTCGTCGGTCGGTTTGGGCACGGAGCCGCCGAACGCCGGAAGGCCGAGTTGCGGCGTGGTTCCGATCCGGTACTGGGCGGCCGTGGCGGGGAAGTCAGCCGCGGTCAGGTTGTGCGTGGCCAGCCCGATGAAGGCG
>JASHUE010000533.1:0-9315 GCA_030040195.1 Streptosporangiaceae bacterium
CTCGGCCTGCGCCTGCGCCGCGTCTTCCACCGCCGGATGATGGTGACCGAGGACGACGGGACCGTAGCTGCACATCAGGTCGACGTACTCGTTCCCGTCCACGTCCCAGATCCGGGCCGCGCGCCCCGCCCGCATGAACTGCGGGTACTCAGGCGGCAGCGGTCCGGCGTTCTGGTGCCCGTACATCCCGCCGGGGATGACCACGCGCGCCCGGCGCCGCAGCTCGGTGTCCACGCTGCGCGGTCGCTCGTCCCTGACCGCCGGCCGGGTCAGCTGATGCGTCATGCGCTGTGCTCCTTTACCCATCGCTCCTCGATCCCGGCCAGGGCTCTGGATCCCAGCCCGGCCTCGGCCAGGCGCCCGCTGATCCGGGTGGCCGTCTCGGCTTGCTCACCGCGCAGGAACTCCAGCACCTGCTCGAGGCTCTCGATCCCGGCATCCGACCCGAGGCCGGTCGCGACCAGCGCACCGCAGGCCACGCCGAGGCTGGCCGCGTCCGCGGGTTCGCAGCCGGCCAGCAGCCCGGTGACGAAGCCCGCGTTGAAGCCGTCCCCGCAGCCGGTGGTGTCGACGACCGGTACTTTCAGGGCGGGAACGAGGTGTGACCGGCCACTGTCGTCTGTCACCAGGCAGCCGTCCGGCCCGAGCGTCACGGCCACGCCCCCGGTACCCAGCGCCAGCACGTCGGCGATCGCCTCGCCGAGCTCCGCCCGGCCGGTCAGCGCCAGCAGCTGGTCATCGTTCGGGCAGAACCAGTCCGCCAGCGCGAGCGCGCCGGCCAGCCGCTCGAGGCTCCGCGGGCTGCCTGGATGCAGCACGTCGACCACGACCAGCGCGCCCGCGCGCTTAGCCGCCGCCACGACGGCGGCCAGGTCCGCGGCCGACAGGCCGGCTAGCGCGTCCGGGCCACCGAGCAGCAACGCGTCACAGCCCGCCGCCGCATCCAGGTCGAGGTCGGCCAGCTCCAGCAGCCTGGTCGCGCCGGGGACGTGCAGCGCCGGACGTGAGCCGTCCGGCCGGATCGGCAGGATCGTGGCCGAGGTCTGCGCCCCGCGCTTGCGGACCACGCCGCTGGTGTCCACCCCGCTCGCGGCCATGGCCTGCACGACAATGTCCCCCAGCAGGTCGGTGCCGACCGCGCCGAACGAGCGGACGGCCGCGCCGAGCCTGGCCAGGTCGACGGCGGTCCCGGCCGCGGTGCCCGCAGCGGTTGCCCTGATCTCGTCCAGCCGGGCGCTGTTCTGCCCCGGCGGGATCTGCGTCACCGGTCGGCCGAGCACGTCCAGGATGTGCGCGCCGACCACCGCGACGGAGGGGGCGGCCCCGTGCGGGCGGACCGCCCCAGGTGACGGCGCCGGAGTCGGAGGGAGGCCGCTAGTTCCCCTCATGGTGCCGATCGCCGCCGTTGTCCGTAGCGCCGCCGGCGCGCCTCGGCGGCGACCTCGTCCAGCTCGGGCTGCGTGAGGATCCGCGGCTCCCCGTAGGCGCGGGCGAGGCGGTAGACCCTGGCCAGCCACTCGAGCAACAGCGCCCGGTCGTAGGCCTGGGCCAGCGTGGCGCCGTAGCAGATCGCGCCGTGGTTCTGCAGGATCGCCGCCTTGCGGCCGTCCAGGGCCTTGACCGCCGCGTCGGCCAGCCCGGCCGAGCCGAACCTCGTGTACGCGGCCACGCGGACCGGGCCGCCGAGGCCAGCGATCGCGTAGTGCACGGCGGGCAGCTCGTCGCAGACCGTGGACAGCGCGATCACCTCGGCCGAGTGGGTGTGCACGACCGCGCCGGCGTTGGTGGCCGCGTACACGGCCAGGTGCATCGGCAGCTCGCTCGACGGGGTCTCGGGCGCGTCCAGTTCCGCGCCGTCGAGGGACACCAGGCAGATGTCGGTTGCGTCGACCTCGGGGTAGGCAATCCCGGACGGCGTGATCGCGACGGTGTTGCCGGCCCGCACGCTCATGTTCCCGGCGGCGCCGACGGCCAGCCCGTCATCCACCAGGTGCGTGCTGTAGGTCACGAGCTGCTCGCGGGCCGCTTGCAGCTCGGCCGTGTCGTGCATTACACAGGGATGTTAGACGGACGTCCGACAAAAAAACAGGTCATCCGCAACCGCAGTACGATCCGATGCGACCCCCTCACCTAGCAGTCAGGCGGAGATGCCGAAAATCGTTGACTGGGACGCCAGGCGGGACGAGATCCTGGCCGCGACCTGGCGGGTCATCGCCCGCGACGGGATTCGCGGCGCGACGATCCGGGCCATTGCCAGGGAGGCCAACTGCTCCCGCGGCATCCTCGGCCACTACTTCCAGGACAAGGAAGACATCCTCGGCTCGGCCCTGGTGCTCTCGCACCGGCGAGTCGGCGCGCGTATGACCGCCGCTGCTGCCGGGCTGTCCGGTCTCGCGGCGCTGCGGGAGGTGATGCTGGAGGCGCTCCCGCTCGACGGCATCCGCGACCTGGAGGCACAGATCGAGATCAGCTTCTGGGGCCGCGCGCTCGGCCACGCCGAGCTGCGCGAACTGCAGCACTCCGAGTTCGAGCGGCTCTGCGGCCGGCTGCGCGGGCACCTGCAGGAGGCCGCCGACATGGGCGAGCTGAGCGAGGACTGCGACCTCGACCTGGCCACGCATCAGCTGGTCGCGCTTATCGATGGCCTGTCAGCCGAGCGGGTGATGTACCCCGACCGGGTCGGCCCCGACCGCCAGACACAGATGCTTGACCGGCTCCTGCGCAGCTTCCAGCCGACACGGTCGTCACACACCTCCGCGTTCGGCTAGCGGGCGATCAACGCCTTGGCCCCGGCTCCTGCTCCGCGACAGCCGGAGCAGGAGCCGGGACGCCAGCTCAGGTGCTGAAGGAGGAGTAGAACAGTTTGGTCGTAGTCAGGCCGTTCCAGGCCGAGTACAGCCGCCCGTGGTAGACCGCTAGCGCCGGGCCGTTGCCGCTTTTGCCCTGCGGCTGCTCGGATTGCAGGGTCCAGGTATCGTCGTCGAAAGCGGAATAGAACAGCCTGGTCGTGGTCAGGCCGGTCCAGTCGGAGTACAGCAGGCCGTCAAAGACCGCCAGCGCCGGGCCGTTGCCGCTCTTGGCCTGCGGCTGCTGGGCTTGCGGGGTCCAGGTGTGGTCGTTGAAAGCGGAATAGAACAGCCTGGTGGTGGTCAGGCCGGTCCAGTCGGCGTAGAGCTGGCCGTCGAAGACCGCCAGCGCCGGGCCGTTGCCGCTCTTGGCCGACGGCACCGTCGTCTCCGCCGTCCACTTGTGCCCGTTGAACGACGCGTAGAAAACCTTCGTCGTCGTCAGCCCCGTCCAGGCCGCATAAAGCCGCCCGTCGAAGACCGCCAGCGCGGGCCGGGCGCCCGTCTTGGCCGATGGCACCGTCGCCTGCTTCGTCCAGCCGGCCGCGGTCGTGGCGCTCGCCGCCGCCATCCCGAGCGCGCCTACGGTTCCGATCGCGGCCGCCCCCGCGATCACTCTCATTACTTGCCGCTTCCACATGGGTGAGTGCTTTCCTCTCGCTTGCTTGGAACCTGCGATGGGCCCTCGAACCTCGGCGCGACCATGCGTTAGGCATCCGCGTTGCCTGGCGGCTGGCCAGCGGGGGGACACGCTCGCGTCCGCGATCGCGAGGTTTATCGGCTTTGGGGCCCCTTAGTTGCTGTATACAGCGAGCCGCCGTTCCGGTAACCATTCGCGGACTGATAAGGGACTGAACGGGGACTGAATGGGGACTCCCTCTTGCTCCCGCTCACACCGGCCGGCGCAGGTCCGGCGGCGGCGGGTCGCTAGCGTGTCCGACGTGGCCACAGACGCGGACCGGTCCAGATCCTTCGGCACGATCGCCGCCGACTACGACCGAGTCCGGCCCTCGCCCGCGCCCGAGGCGCTGGACTGGCTGCTGCCCGAGCGCCGCGACCTGGTGGTCGACGTCGGTGCCGGGACAGGGCTGTTCAGCCGGGCACTCGCAAGCCGGGGCGCGCACGTGGTCGCGGTCGAGCCCGACGACCGGATGCGCGCGGTCCTGCAGGAAAACTCTCCCGGCGTCGAGGCCATCGTCGGCAGCGGCGAGGCGATCCCGCTGCCAGACGCCAGCGCGGACGGGGTGTTCTTCTCCTCCGCCTGGCACTGGATGGATCCCGGCAAAGCGATCCCCGAGGTGGCTCGCGTGCTCCGCGACGGCGGCCGGTTCGGGGTCATCTGGACGAGCCGCGACCACGAGACGGACTGGCTGCGCGCGGATGAGTGGTTCCGCGACGCCGCGCCGGATGGCGATGTGCTCCGCGGCGAGACCCTGCCGCGCGGCCGCCAGGCGCGCCGGGAGCATTCGCTGCCGACCGGCGGCGACTTCACCAATATCGAGACGCGCTTGTTCCGGTACACGCGGCCGATGACACCCGCGGACTTCGTGGACTGGCTCACGACCTACAGCCGGATCATCACGGCACCGGCCGAAGTGCGGGAACGAGGCCGGGCCCGTGCCGCTGCCGCCCTGGCCGAGCAGTTCCCCGGCGCGACCGTTCTCGATGTGCCGATGCGCTCACGTTGCTGGCGCGCGGACCGCGTCCCGCGGCCTGACATCCAGCCCTGAGGACAGCCGTGATCACACCGTCAGAACTGATCCGCCGAGGCGATGCTCTCGGTGATGGTAAGTTCCGGCGGCCCTGGTTCCGCTCCTACAGAACCGATAAACGCCTGCAGATCAGGGTCAGAGAAGAACTGCTGGAAGTGGTCAACTGATTCCCACTCATCGACAATCACCACGAAGCCGTCGCCGACCCCGAAGCGGTGGTGGATTCCGCCGGCAGCCTTGGCCCGTTCACCAATCGCGGCGAACTCGCTAGCCCGGTCAACCAGAGCCTGCCGGAACCTTGAGGTGTCTCCGCGGAACTTGCCCAGCACAAGCACGCTCACAGCTCATCCCCTCCTCGAATTCCGCGCCGAAGCACACCGGCATATCCCGCCCCGCCAGGCGCCCCGACCCCTCCAGCAGGGACGTTAGCGCAGCCAGATCGAGGCGACAACGGCCTATCCCGGACAACTTCGCGGCTCGCCGCTCTGCATCGATCCCGCGCGCGGAGCCAGCTCTGACGGCCTCCGGGACTCCGAGCCGACAAGGTGGTGTCACACTGGAATTGGCTGACTGCAACGCGGTTGCTCCACGAGGGCGCCGCATTGTTGATGGGCAGGTGAACCCGATGCATGGCCGGCTTCGCAGATTTCCGGGGCTTCCCTTTGGCGGAGGCCTAGACCTGCTGCTTGTGGTGGGCGCGGCGTACTTCGCGTGGGACCATGAGCAGGGCAGGCACGGACGGCCGCATGTGCTGTGTCCAGTCTGCTGGCTCAACAAGATTGCCCCGGCCCCCGAGGACGGCGGTGACTCTAGCCCGGGTGAGCCGACCGAACCCGCTTAGGTCTGCAGTGGCGTCATCTGCGCCACGAACTCGCCGATGAATTCTGTCAGCGGGCCATCGCCCGGCGCGAGCGCGGCTGGCCGGACGACGAACTTGCTCAGGCCGACCTCGACGTACCGGCTGATCAGGTTGCGCATCGCCGGCCAGCCCAGCGGGATCAGGGTTGCCGGGTCGGTGCCTGGCCGACGGCGGCTGACCGCGGAGGCCACCTCAGCCGGTATCTCGCCGTCGGCCAGGGCCAGGCTGATGCCGAAGTGATCGGGCTCGATCTCGCGGCCGGCCTCGGCCGCCGCCACCTGGATCTGCTCCCGCGCCGCCCCGGCCTCGGCCGGGGTGAGGAAGCTCCCGAGCCAGCCGTCGGCGAGCCGGCCGGCGCGGCGCAGCCCCTCGGGCGCGCTGCCGCCCAGCCAGACATCCAGCGGCTTGGCCGGCCGCGGCCCGACCGTGGCCGACTCGACGGTGAAGTACTGACCGGAGAACGACACGTTGTCCTCGGTGAGCAGCAGCCGGAGCAGCTGCAGGGACTCGTCGAAGACGGCCGCCCTGGGCCCGGGCACGGCGAACGCCGCCGCCTCGGGCAGGCGAGCCGGACGCAGCCCGAACACCGGAAGCACCCGTCCGGGCGCCAGCACCGCGAGTGATGTCAGCTGCTTGGCGACCAGAACCGGGTGCCGCCCCGGCAGCACCGCGACTCCGGTACCGACCTTGAGTGAGCTGGTCCTGGCGAGCGAGTAGGCCATGCCGATGAACGGCTCGACCAGCGACCCGTAGACCACCTCGCTGAGCCACAGCGAGTCGACGCCCGCGTCCTCCAGCAGGCCGACCGACTGGCCGAGATGCTCGGCAGTGGCTGCCGGACCGAGGCTGATGCCGATCCTGACCTTCATAACGCCATCCGACCACATCGCGGCGGCTCGCGGGCTGCCGGGCCGCCGGCTCGGCAGATGCGGAACGTCATCGAATCGCTACTGCCGACCGGTACGATCGGCGCGCGCCGACTGCGGTCCCGCGGTACCGGCGCACCCGACGACGACGTCAGGAGAAGACCATGACCTCTCGGCTGAATCCGTATCTCAACTTCAACGGCAACGCGCGGCAGGCGTTCGAGTTCTACGCGAGCGTCTTCGGCGGCTCCCCTGCCTTCACGACGTTCGCCGACCTCGGCGCGGCGGACTCGCCCGACGCTAACAAGATCATGCACGTGATGCTCGAGACCGACGCGGGCTACACGCTGATGGGTGCCGACACGCCCGCCGGCATGGAGTACGAGCCGATCGCAGGCTCCTCGGTCAGCATCTTCGGCGACGACACGATGCTGCACGACTACTTCGACCAGCTTGCCGACGGCGGCAGCATCACGATGCCGTTGGCCAAGCAGGCGTGGGGTGATGAGTTCGGGATGTGCGTCGACAAGTTCGGCGTCCCCTGGATGGTGAACATAACCCAGGCTAGCTAGCCTCGCGGCCGACCAGAGTGTCAGAGGCCGTCGTTACGGTGCGGCCATGGCCACTTTCGCGGTAACCCTGGTGCACGGTCCGGGATGGGACTCATCTCGGCCGATCCGCCAGCAAGATGGCTGGGACGAGCACGCCGCGTTCTTCGACCACATGGTCGCCGATGGCTTCCTGATCGTCGGGGGGCCACTCGGCGACGGCGCCCGAACGCTGCACCTCATTGAAGCCGCCGACCAGGCGGCGATCGCGAGCCGGCTCGCGGGCGATCCGTGGGCCGCCGCCGACATGCTGCGGATCGGGTCCGTCGAGCCCTGGGCCTTGTGGCTCGACGGACGTCGGCAGGCCTCGGACCGCTAGCCCGCTGCTGTCAGCAGGTACTGAGAAAGCGGCTCCGGCCGGGCGAGCGCGATCAGGTGACCGCCGGGTCAGGCTGACGATCAGCAACGACGGTCGCGTTACCCGGCCGCGCCGCCGTCAGGCCTGATCGGACCTGACCAGCCGGACCAGGGCGCGCAGGCCGGTCAGCACTTCCTGGTGGTCACTGATGCCGTCCAGCGTCGCCTCGACCTGGCGTGCCATCTCGTCGATCCTGTGCTCAAGGTCAACATGACGGGAACGGGCCTCGACCCGGTCAGCCTCCTGCCTTTCCTGAACACGGCCGAGGTCGGTGACGAGCATCGTCCGGGTGTGCGCGATCGTGTCAGCCAGCGTCGCCTCGGTGCGCTGCAGATCGCCCGCGGTCTGCCGCACCTCCGCCCGCAGGTCCCTGACCCACACCTTCACCTCGTCTATCTCGCCCCGCAGGGTGGCGACGTCATCGCGGGGGTGCGTGCTCTCCCTGCCCAGTACCTTGATGCGCTCGCGAACATGAAAGAAGTACGCGGCCGCTGGCCGGAATGCCGTGCACAGGAGCGCGATGCCCGCGATGTAATACCCGACCCTGTTCCCTGACCCGTAGGCGACCCCGCCGGCCGCGATGGCGGTGCCCAGCTGCGCGCAGAGCGCGAACAACAGCATCCGGCGGGAGATCCGCTCGGCCTCCTCGTCCGACGCGGGACGGACCGCGATGCCCCGTTCGCGCGAGAGGGCCATCTCCCGGGCCGTGCGCCGGGCCGCGAAGTACAGATTCCACGGCACCGTCGTCAGCACGACCAGCCAGGTGAGCGACAGAGTCACGGCACCGACGGTCAGCAGCGTCGAGAGCGGGACGCTGACGATGCGCGCAAGCCAGGCGACCAGCAGCGCCACCGCCGCGCCGGTCAGCACGAGCGCCCAGCCGAGCATCAGCCGGTTAGCGAGCCTTCCCATGCAGCACATGGTGTTCGCGTACGGGTGGCGCCGCATCGGCTGTAGTACTCAGCCCGACTAGGTAGTCAGGCCCATCGGCGGCCGGCTTACTGCAGCTCCTTCAGGCCAGCGGCGGACAGGAGGAAGGAGCCGGCGGCACGCTTCGGGTCGGCCGCGAGGTCAAGAATCGCGCGGCCGGCGGCCTGCGGAGTGAGTGCCGGGCCACGGGCGGCGACAAAGTCAGCGACGTCCTGACCCGCCCTCGCGGCGTAGGCAGCGACGGCCATCGCACCTAGCTCGGTCTCGGGCGTGAGCTGCGGGAGGACCGACATGAACGTGATCCCCAGCCCGTTCCGCTGTGATTCTTCCGCAGCATAAGAGGTGATGTAACGGATCGTGGCCTTTGCCCCGGCGTAACCACCGCTCAGCGGAGATCCGAAGATCGCCGCGCCGCTGGAGAACGCGATGACGACGCTGCCTGGCTCGAGAGGGCGCAGCAGCGCCTCGCGCGTCCAGTTGAATACCTGCTGCACGTCAACCTCCCAGTTGCGGCTGAAGGCCTGCCAGGTCTGGTGCTGCAGTGGCCGCATTGGCGGCGCCGTCCCCGCGGCAAGCACGAGCAGGCGGGGCGCGTACCGATCGATGAGGTGGCTGGCCGTGACCGGGTCGGCGGCGTCGGCTGGCACCGGCGTGAAGCGATCCCCGAGTTCGGTCCGCAGGTCCCCGAGCCTGCCCCGGTCGCGGCCGACGCCGACGACGGTCGCGCCCGCTTCCGCAAGCGCAACGGCGACGCCGCGGCCCAGGCCCCGGCTGGCGCCGGTGAGTAGTGCTGTGGTTCCGGAAAGCTGGTCAGACATGCTGATCTCCTCTGGCTACGGCGCGCCATATGCGCGCTCGCCCCGGTACTGATCCGGGTTGCCGGCCAAACTCACCGGTGCCAGCGAGCCCGTGGCGTGCCGGCGAAATTGGCCGCCGAGAGGTGATTTCCGCGCGCCGCCCGGGTCTGTATCCAGTGAGGACTGCGCCCGCGGAGGGGTTAAACCATGGCAGCCAACGACTTCGACACCCTGGCTGACCCATACCGGCCTGAGCTGCTGGCCTACTGCTACCGGATGCTGGGCTCGGTCGACGAGGCCGAGGATCAGGTTCAGGAGACCCTGCTGCGAGCCTGGCGC
>JASHUE010000534.1:0-3143 GCA_030040195.1 Streptosporangiaceae bacterium
GCCGCCGAGTACAGCGCGCTGACCAAGGAAGAAGAGTGACCCGGAGCGGCAGCCAAGCGGACCTGCGCCGACTCGACACGGCCACCGCGGAGCTAGACCCGCCGTTCGCGATCGTGGACATGGCCGCGTTCACGGCCAACGCGGCGGACATGACCCGGCGAGCCGGGGACAAACCGATCCGGCTGGCCAGCAAGTCAGTTCGCTGCCGTCACCTCATTGAGCAGGTGCTCCGGACGGACGGCTTCCGCGGCATCCTGGCCTATACCCTGCCTGAGGCGCTCTGGCTGGCCGACCGCGGTACCAGCGACGACATCGTCGTTGCCTACCCGACGGCAGACCGCTCGGCGCTGGCCAGGCTGGCTGGCGATGCGCGCGCCGCGACCGCCATAGCCGTCATGGTGGACTCCACCGACCATCTCGACATGATCGAGAAGGCGGCGGCCGGCGTGGCGAACCCGCACCCGGTGCGGGTCGCGATCGACATCGACGCGGGGTACGTCGCGCTCGGCGGACGGCTGCGCGCCGGCGCCCGCCGTTCCCCTGTCCGCTCTGCCGCCGACGCCGTGGCGCTCGCCAGGGAGATCCTGGGCCGACCCGGCTTGCGGCTGGCCGGCCTCATGGCGTACGAGGCGCAGATCGCCGGCGTCGGCGACAACCCGCCGGGCAGGCCGGTGTACGGGCGGGCGATCCGGTACATGCAGCGCAAGTCGGCGGCCGAATTGTCGCAGCGGCGGGCGGCGATCGCGGCCGCGGTCCGCGGGCTGACCCCGCTCGAGTTCGTCAACGGCGGCGGAACGGGCTCGCTGGGGGGCACCTCCGCTGAGGCCGCGGTCACCGAACTCGGCGCCGGATCCGGGCTGTACCACCCGACGCTGTTCGATGCCTACCGCGGGTTCAGCGGTCAGCCAGCGGCCATGTTCGCGCTGCCGGTCGTGCGCCGCCCCGGTCCCGGCGTCGTCACCGCGCTCGGCGGCGGCTACCCGGCCTCCGGCCCCGGCAACTGGAGCCGAGTACCCAAGCCCTATCTGCCCGCGGGCCTGTCGCTGGACCGCGAGGAGGGTGCCGGAGAGGTGCAGACGCCGCTGCTGGGCGCGGCCGCCGACAGCCTGAAGATCGGCGGCCGGGTGTGGATGCGCCATGCGAAGGCCGGCGAACTGTGCGAGCGGTTCGCCGCACTGCACCTGATTGAGGGCGACAAGATCGTCGCGACGGTGCCCACCTACCGCGGCGAAGGCCAGACCTTCCTCTGAGCCAGGCGCCGGGACCGTGAGCCAGCCCGTGAGCGCAACCGGCATCAGCGGGCCTGATGTCGTTTAAGCGCACAATTCGACAGCCGATTCGGCCGGCAGAGTGCTCTCTGGTGTGGTTCGGGCAAACGCAGCTAGCGTGCGCGCCGGTCACTTCCGGCGGCGGCTCCAGATCCGCAAGATCACAATGCCGACGATGGCTGCTCCGGCCACGGCCGCGCCTATCCGGACCTCTGGCCTCGACAGCTCCTGCTTAGCCCGCTCGCGCAGCATCCGGACGTTGTTCGCCGGGCTCACGCGGTCGGCCAGTTCGTCGATTGTCCGCGCCAGGTCCTCGCGCGTGTGCTCGATCTGAGCGACTAGCGCGTCGGGGTCTCGGCCCGTCACGGCCCCGGTCACGGCCACGGAACCGTGCACCTCGACTTCCCCGCCCCGATCGGCCATCCCTCGTATCCCTTCTGCCACCATGGCTTCCGCTGGCGCGACAGCTTGACGCACTAGTCAACCAGGCACATGCCCGGCGTGCACGGCCGGCTAGTGGTTGACGCCCATTTACGCCATTCGTGCGCCCGGACGACTCACTCTCAGCGGGCTACTCCAGCGTCAGGGTGTCGCGCTAGCCGCACCACCCTAACCATCACGCAGCGCTCCAATACCCGGTCGAACGCTGCCGCAAGCGCGGGCGGTCCTGTGCCAATTCGCGCCCGGCCACGACGGGGCCAGCCTTGCTGCGCCGATTGTCCGATGGTGTCCGCCATCGCGTCTAGTATCTGGGCTTGTGACGGTGCAAGCAGTGATCTTCGATTGGGGCGGCACGCTGACCCCGTGGCACTCCATCAATGTCGAGCAGTTGTGGCAGACGATCTGCGAGCCGCACTTCGCGGTCGCCGAGGCGGCGACCCAGGCCGCTGCGCTGCACGCCGCCGAACAGCGACTCTGGCAGGTCTCCCGCTCCGAGCACCGAAGCGCAACGATGGACCAGTTGTTCGGTCTCGCCGGGGTCGTGCCGACCGAGCAGCTGCTGGCCAGCTATGTCAAGGCCTGGGAGCCGCATACCTTCACCGATCCCGATGTCTTCGGCCTGCTTGGCGGTCTGCGGGAGCGCGGAATCACGATCGGAGTGCTATCCAACACCATGTGGCCGCGCAGCTGGCACGAGGACGTGTTCCGCCGTGATGGCATCTTCGACCTGATCGATGCGGCCGTTTACACCAGCGAGATCGACTGGACCAAGCCGCACCCGGAGGCCTTCGCCGCCGCCATGCGTGCGATCGGCGTATCCGACCCTGACGGCTGCGTGTTTGTCGGCGACCGGCCCTACGACGACGTGCACGGCGCCCAGAGCGTCGGGATGAGGGCGGTGCTTGTGCCGAACAGCGACGTCCCGCCGTTCGACACAGCCGTCCCTGACGCGATCATCGCGAGCCTGGCCGAGCTGGACCCGCTGATCGACTCCTGGTAGCCGGCTTCCGAGACGAGATCGGCAAGCTCGCGGTCTTCCGGAACTGGTCATTCGACCCCTATAGTTAGCGCTCGCGACGCCGGATCGCTATTGCCGCAATAGGGCTCCGACGTCGCAGTCCAATTTGCCCGTCCGCGGGTTCGGCAGCGCCGCCGCGACTATCGTGCAAGGGGCTTTGATGCATATAAGTGCCGGAGACACCGCGTGGATGCTCACGGCCACGGCGCTCGTGCTGTTCATGATGCCGGGGCTCGCCTTGTTCTACGGCGGGCTCGTCGGAGCCAAGAACGTCGTCGCGACCATGGTGCAGTCCTTTGTCGCGATCGGCCTGGTCAGCCTGTTGTGGGTCATCGTCGGCTACTCCCTGGCGTTCGGCAACGATCACGCCGGCGTAATCGGGAGCCTGTCCAATGTGCTGCTGCGCGGCGTCGGGG
>JASHUE010000535.1:0-10030 GCA_030040195.1 Streptosporangiaceae bacterium
GGCGGAGATCGCCCCAATCAGGACCGTCCCAGAAGGGCAGCGGCCGCGGCGGGCCAAAGGCGATGGCCTCAGCCCGGGCACGCTCGTGCGACACGATCGCCGCCGCCGGAAACAGGCAGTTGCCGAACGTGTGATCGCCGTGGTGATGCGTGTTGACCACCGCACGCACCGGCGCCGGCGTTACCGCCGCGATGGCCTCCTGATAGGCGCGCGTGCGGCGCCAGGTCGCACACGAGTCAATGCTGATGACTCCCTGCGGCCCGACGAGGAAGCCGGTGTTGTTGATCCACCAGGTGCCATCGGGCTGGACATAGGCATAGATCCCGGCAGACACCTCCCGCACCTCGGGCCTTCCCGGAATGGTGATCTCGTCGCCGACGTGACTGCTCATCTAGGACTCCTACTAGCAGCCCGCAGCATCGCGCAGGCCGATGACGATCTCTGGTCTCCGAAGACGCGGGACGATTGCCCCAGCATCCCGAGCACATGGCTGACGGGCCGACCGGGCCCGGACTGCTTACCTGTGTGGCGTGAACGATGTGCTGCAGCTTCCCTTGCGGGCACCCTTGCTCACGTAGACGTCGACCACGACTTTGTAACCGGGCGTCGCGCCGCTGATGTAGTAGGGCACCCTGGCCTTGCCCTTTCCATTTGCGCTGCGGCGGTGCTTGCGGTTGACAGTCCGGTAGTGGGCGATTGTGGTAACCCCGGCATGACTGGTGGTCGTGACGAGCACGTCGGTGGTGGTGTAGTCGGCGGGATGGGCATCGCTCATGGAGGCTCGGCACGGCAGCGGCTTCGAGCTGGCCACAGGTGTGGGACTGGCTAACGCAGGCGCGACAACGGCAACCGAGAGTACGACCGAGGCCGCCGCCGCGGCGGCCGGACGAAAGAGACCCATTTGCTGGAGAGTAGCGGAACACGGTGAGCTCATCCAGCGCTGCGAGGGCGAGCGGCGTCGGATGAGCGGTTGCCCCTAGCTCTTGCGTAGCTGGAACGCCCGGCCGACGTTGATCACCATGGTCACGCCCTTCGCTCCGGTGGGACCGACAAAGGCCAGGCATTCGTCGTAGGACGTCGCGATCACCTGCAGGCCTGGCCGGGCCGACGTGATGCCGAGCTCGGACAGGAACTGGGCTGGCGGCGTATCGCTTGAGGTGCTGGTCGAGGCGGGAATCGCTGCCGTGGACGAGGTGGCTGTCCAGCTCGTCGTGTCCTTGGTATAGAAGATCACCATGGCACCCGCGCCGCTGGGCAGCGCCAGTCCGTATACAGGCAAGCCCGAGGCCGATTGCCGGTCGGCATACCGCCAGCCTTCGGTAGCCGTGCCCGCGGCGATCTGCCGGTTCGAATCGACATAACCGGTGGTGTAGCTGCCAGGCAGGAAGCTGTTGCCTCGGGCACCGTCGTCCAGGTAGCGCGCGTACGCCGGTGATAGCGCCGATGGCTCGGTGGTCAGCGAAGTATCATCGGCGGCTACCGGGCTTTCGAGGCTGCTGTCGGCGAAGCCGGCCGCCGTGAGATCCGGCAGGATCTGCGGAGATGGGCTTAGGTCGTACAGCTCCGCTGCCTCGCGCCACGGCCCGCCAGCCGACTGCTGCACCATGAGGAACACGAAGCCCTGCTGATCGGTGGCCGAGCCAGCTGCCAGGAACCAGCGGGGGTAGCCGGCCAGCGTCGGCACCAGGAACCGCTCGCCGGTAAGCGTCCCCGCCGCGGGCCCTGCCCTGCCGGCCAGGAACGTCTCGACGACTGTCTCCGGACCGGCGGTGAGCTGGCTCACCTGCGACGGATTGCTGGCCAGCTGCTCGAACTTGGGCAGGAAGGCCGTGAAGATGCTGCTCGCCTGCGCGACGGTGAGCGGCGGCGATGCAGAGGCCGCTGCAGCCGGCGTGTGCGTGGTCTTGGCGGCAGCCGGATGAGCTGCGCCGCCACAGGCGGCCAGCGAGAGCACAAGCGCGCCCACGGCGGCACACCCAACAGAACGGGCCGCAGCCAAGGCAAGAGTCCGATCCCGCAGATACATAGCGACCCCCCGTCGTAATGTCGATGACGGTCCGTGAGGCTTAGGACAGTATCCGGATAATAAGATATTTTATTCTTTTCCGTAGTACATCCAGGATAGCAACTTCCTCGGCGCCAGGCGTCCGCGCACATTCCCGCAGTCGAGCGCGGTCGTTACCGCGTTCGTGCAGCATGCTGACCCTGCCTCACCCCGGGCACGAGCCAGTCGCGTCCAGCGCGCGGATCCGTCGTCAGGGCACGACGACGGTCCCGGTGGCAGTGACCGCGACAACTGGCTCGGCCAGCGCCGCCGCTGCGGATGGTCCGCGCTCGGGCTCGGCCCGGCACACAACCTTCGCCTCGAACTCGAGTTCGCGGCTGCGCCTGCCCACGCGGGTGATCGTGCAGGTGACCTCGAGGACATCACCGGCGATCACCGGGGCTCGGAACTGCACGTCTGAGTACGACGCGAACAACCCCTCGTCGCGGTCAGTCCGGATGCACGCCTCGGTCGCGACGTCGCCGAACAGGCCGAGCATGTACGCGCCGTCGACCAGGTTGCCGCCGTAGTGAGCGTGACTGTAGGGGACGTACCGCCGGTGCGTGACCGTCAGCCCGAGCCGCGGGTCCTCGCTCACGCTCTATCCCCCGCTCGCCGCCGGGACGCCTCAAGGCGGCGCCTTCCCTCGTCGCTCGTACCTCGCTCCTCAGTCCAGGCACCACCGCGCCCCGCCGACTCGCTCACGCCGCAGCTCCTGACGTTTCCGCCGAAACGTCATCGCCATCCGGGGCCAGCGCGTACGCCAGGTAGCTGGCCACCTCGCCGGGGGTGGTGCCCTTGCCGAAGATCTTGTCGACGCCAAGCTCGGCCGCCATGGACGGGTCGAACCGGGGACCGCCGACCACCAGGAGCGGCCGTTCGGGCGTCCCAGCTTCCGACGCCGCCGCGTCGAAAGCCGCTGACATCTCCTTCGCGTTGGTGATGTGCGCGTCCCGCTGGGTCACCACCTGGCTCACCAGCACCGCGTCGGCGCCCTCGCCGCCGGCCCTGGCGACCAGGTCGGGGACCGCGACCTGCGACCCGAGGTTGACCACCCGGATCTCCCGGTAGTACTCAAGGCCCTTCTCGCCCGAGTGACCCTTGACGTTGAGGATCGCGTCGATGCCCACCGTATGCGCGTCGGTGCCGATGCACGCGCCGACAACGACCAGCTTGCGGCCGAGGTTGCTGCGGATCCGCAGGTTGACCTCGGCCGACGACAGCAGCGGGAACTCGCGCTCGGTCACCTCGACCTGCGACAGGTCGACCAGGTGCGAGACCCGGCCGTAGACGATGAAGAAGGTGTAGTCCGGGCCCATGCCCTTGGCGTGCACGACCATGGCCGGCTCCAGGCCCATCTTGGCGGCAAGCTGCATGGCCGCGCCCTCGGCCCGGGCCTTCTCCGTCGGCGTGCCGAACGGGACCGGCAGCGTGAACGAGACCTGGACCCGGCCGTCCCCGGTGGTGTCGCCGTAGGGCCGCACGATGTTGCCGCTCACTGCATCGCTCCGATCTGGCTCATGGCGACGGGGTGCAAGTCGGCGGACTCGGCCCGTTCCGGTCTTTCAAGAATTTCTGACGCGGGGTTGAAATATCCATCGGCGCGCCTGATGACCCCGCCCAGGCCGCGTCCTCCGTCAGCGGGCCGCCGCGTGATCCCGAACGTGCCGTCGGCGATCGCGTTCAGCAGGCCCTCGTCGTTGATGCGGCGCAGGAGCCCGATCGACTCGTTCAGCACGTGCTTTGCCCGCTGCTCGATGAAGCCGCCGGGCGCGGGCACGAAGCTGTCGCCAAGCCGCCCGGCCGCGTCGCGCACGTACCGCACGTTTTCCAGGGCAAGATCACGATCAGACAGGTACGGGGTGTGTATCCCCTCGGTCATCATCCCGATGAGCAGGATCGACTGGTCGGTCATGACACCGCACAGGTTGAAGAACGCGTCCAGCAGGTACCCGGCGAAGACGTTGCCGGTCATGTGCTTGGTCGGCGGCATGTACTTCAGCGGCGCATCGGGAAACAGCTCGCGGACGAGCTGCGCGTGCGCGAGCTCGAGCAGGAACGAGTCCGGCACGGCCGGGTTGATCTCGAATGCGTGCCCGAGTCCGAGCTGGCCGTCGGCCAGGCCCGCCTCCTTGCCGAAGAACTCGTTCATGAGCTGGCTGACCACCACCGTGTGAGCGGCGTCGACCGCGTCGGCCGTGGTCAGGTAGTTGTCCTCGCCGGTATTGATGATGATCCCCGCGCGGGCGTGAATCTGCCGGGAGAACCGCTGGTCGATGAACGTGCGGCGCGGGTTGATGTCGCGGAAGATGATGCCGTACATGCAGTCGTTCAGCATCATGTCCAGCCGCTCCAGCCCGGCCAGCGAGGCGATCTCCGGCATGCACAGGCCCGAGGCGTAGTTGGTCAGCCGGACATAACGGCCGAGCTCCCGGCTGGTCTCGTCCAGCGCCGCGCGCATCAGCCGGAAGTTCTCCTGCGTGGCGTACGTGCCGGCGAAGCCTTCCCTCGTTGCGCCCTCGGGCACATAGTCGAGGAGCGACTGGCCGGTGGAGCGGATCACGGCGATAACGTCAGCGCCCTCGCGGGCGGCCGCCTGCGCCTGCGGGATGTCCTCGTAAATGTCGCCGGTCGCGACGATCAGGTAGATCCACGGCTTGCGCGGCTCGGAGGTCTGCGCGATCATCCGCTGCCGCTCGACCCGGTTCGCGTCGATCCGGCCGAAGCCCACCGCCAGCGCGGCGTTGGCCGCGGCCCTGGCCGCCCGCGCGTCGTCGCCCGCCGGGATCCGGAACCTCACCCTGCCGAGGGCGGCGGCCTCGGCCAGCGTGACCAGGTCGGGGTAGCCGCCGGTCAGCAGCGCGTCCCAGGCCGGCAGGGCCACGCCGTGCTCGAGACCGGCGGTTTCACGGACGGCATCGACCAGCCGGTTCACCCATGGCATGCCGTCGGCGTCCGCGCCCTGGAGTCCGGCCAGCCGGAGTACAGCGCGTTCCACCGAGACGGTCGTATGCGTCCTGGCCATCTCCACGATTGGCTGGCCGGCTCGAGCCGCCAGTTCGCGGGCCTGGCGGACGAGCGCAGGGTCGAGGTTGAGTCGGGTCTGCATGGCTCGGCTCCTACTCAGAAAGGTCGTCAATGCGGCGCTGGAAGATGTCCCTGACACCAGGCTCGCTCCGGATGAGCTCGATGGCCAGATCTGCGTGGCCGGGAACGTACCCGTTGCCCACGAGCATGGTGACGTCGGCGGCCACGCCCTCGGCGCCGAGCGCGGCAGCGGTGAAGGAGGTGGCCATGGAGAAGAAGATGACGGTACCGCCCTGCGCGGTCGCCAGGATCGCGCCGCCCTCGCAACCGGGCACGTCCACGCACACAACCGTGACGTCGGCCGGGCCGCCGGCCGCCTCGTGGATCGCCTCCGATACGCCGACCGGGTCACGGGCATCGGCGATGACGACCTCGTCGACCAGGCCATGGCGGCCGCCAGGCCCGCTGGCCTGGCGCAGGATCAGCGCCTCGGCCTCGTACGGCACTACCCCGACGATCCTTGCTGCGCCCGCCTTCCTGGCGGCGGCCGCGGACAGTGACCCGCTCTTGCCGGCCGCGCCGATGATCGCCACGACCGGCTCCTTCGCCGGGCTCGCGCTCACCACCCGGTGGGTGAGCGCCGGAGCTCCGCACACGTCCATGACCGCCAGCGCCAGCTCGGCAGGCATGTCGTCGGGCAGCTTCGCCGCGATCGACCGGCCGAACAGGATCGCGTGACCGTCGCACGGCACCTGTTCAGCCGTGCCGTCCCACCGGCTCAGCCCGTCGGCGATTACGAGCGGGGTCAGGCTGAGCGAGACCAGCGTGGCGATCTTGTCTCCGGGCTGCAGGCCGAGCGGAGAGGCAGGCCCCACCTCCTCGACCGTTCCGGTCAGCATGCCGCCCGAGCCTGTCACCGGATTCTGCATCTTCCCGCGGGTGGCGACGATGTCGAGCACGGCCGACCTGATCTTGCCGGGGTCGCCGTCGGTAGCCTCGGAGAGCTGCCGGAACGACGCGGCATCGAGATTGAGGCGGTGCACCCGGACCCGGGTCTCGTCCGGCCAGATCTCCGGCCTGGCGTCGAGGCGCCAGGCCGCCTGCGGCAGCACCCCCGCGGGTTCAAGCACGCGGTGCAGCCCGAGCGGCGAGCCAGGGCCGTGTTGATACGTGGCGGGCGCCTGGCCGGAGTCGGGCCGCAGCTGGGTCACGGGGGAAGGTCCTTCCGGCTCAGGCGATTCAGGAGTCTGCGTTGGTGGGGGAACATGAGTAATAGGCGCTTCGCGAGGAACGCGAGGTGCTGCAAGGGTAGCGTAAGTATTCGATAGAATTTATTGTCTATCACTATACAAGCAGGATGTTCTTGCGTAACGTTCCGCGAGCTGCGGGCTATCGACCGGTAGCGCGCATCAGGGAGGCAGGTGCACCATGATCGACCAGCCGTACGTCTACCGGCATCGCGAGCTGGTTGAGCCAGACTGGCGACGCCTGCCTGGATGGGCCGGGGTGACCACGCAGGAGTGGGAGTCTGCGCAGTGGCAGCGGGCGCACTGCGTCAAGAACATTCGCCAGCTGCGCCAGGTCATGGGCGGCGGCTTGGACGAGAGTTTCTACGCCGACCTGGCGCGTGACCAGGCCGAGCGGGCCACTATGTCGATGCTTGTGCCGCCTCAGATGATCAACACCATGGTGCCGGGGCTGGCACCGTCAGATCCCGGCTTCACCGATGCGTTCTACGCCGACCCGATCCGGCGCTACATGATCCCGGTGTTCAGCGATCGCCGCACCGACTGGCCCTCGCATCCTGAGGCGTCGCGGGACTCGCTGCACGAGGCCGAGATGTGGGCGGTCGAAGGGCTGACCCACCGCTACCCGACCAAGGTACTGGCCGAGCTGCTGCCGACCTGCCCGCAGTATTGCGGCCACTGCACTCGGATGGACCTGGTCGGTAACCCGACCCCGATCATCGACAAGCACAAGTTCGAACTCGGCCGTGACGACCGGCTCGGCGCGATGCTCGAGTACCTGCGGGCCAACCCAGGCGTGCGGGACGTCGTGGTTTCGGGCGGCGACGTTGCCAACTTGCCCTGGCCCCGGCTTGAGTCCTTCGTCGACCAGCTACTGGACATCGAGAACATCCGCGACGTCCGGCTGGCCACCAAGGCGCTCATGGGCCTGCCGCAGTACTGGCTGACGGACGAGGTACGGGCCGGCATGGAGCGGCTGGCTACCACCGCTCGCCAGCGCCACGTCAGCATCGCGATCCACACGCACGTGAACTCGGCCCAGTCGGTGACTCCGCTCGTGGCGGACGCCGCCAAGGCGATGCTGGCGACGGGCATCAGGGACGTTCGCAACCAGGGCGTATTGCTGCGCGGGACTAACGACAAGACCGAGCAGATCCTCGACCTGTGCTTCGCCTTGCTCGATGACGCGAAGATCATGCCGTACTACTTCTACATGTGCGACATGATCCCCAACAGCGAGCACTGGCGGCTCTCGCTGGCCGAGGCACAGCAGTTGCAGCACGACATCATGGGCTACCTGCCCGGCTTCGCCACGCCGAGGTTCATCTGCGACGTGCCGTACGTGGGCAAGCGCTGGGTGCACCAGATGGCGCACTACGACCAGGAGCTGGGTATCTCGTACTGGACCAAGAACTACCGGACTGGGGTCGAGCACGACGACGCCCTCGCCCTGGAGCGGGAGTACGAGTACTACGACCCGATCCACCTGCTGCCCGAGGCCGGGCAAGAGTTCTGGCGCGAGCAGATCGCGGCGGCTCAGGCGGTTAAGGTGCCGCTCGGCGCGACGACCCTGCCGGTGGTCGCGACGATGCCGGCGGTCGCGGCAGGCTAGCGGAGACCGCGGCAGGCTAGCCGCGGCAGCCGCGAGCGACCCCGAGCCTTGACGATGACCTCGCGGTCCTGTTGCGGCCGCGCGCGGAATGAGGCGATGAGGACATCTTCAGCCTGCGCCCTGCGTGCTCGCAGCTTCGCGGCACAAAGTTGACCTCGTCGATGTTGAGACGGTGAGACCGGCATGCGGCAGGTCGCGCCGATTTGCCGGAACCCGGCGCCGCCGTTACTGTCAGCGGTCCGGGAGTCGAGGAGGAATCTGCCATGACTAGCGCACAGGTCGACGACCGCATCGGGCGCAAGTTACTGCGGGGCCGCGGGCGTGGCCCCGGTCATCCCCTCACGCCGTTACGTTCCAGGACGACTCGCTGTCCGGTCCCCGGCTGCGGCGAGGCGATTGACCCCTCGCGCCTGATGTGCCGGCGCGACTGGTATCTGGTTCCCAAGCCAGTGCGTGACCAGGTGTGGTGCACGTGGCGGTCTGGCCAGGGAGCTATTAGCGATGAGCACGAGGAAGCAGTCCGCGAGGCGATCGTCGCGAGCCAGTCCCGCCGCCGCGAGTGCGCTTAGCCAGGCACGCTGCCCGTAGTCGGCGCACGTCCCACGACATCACAGCGCCAGGAGCGGGCATCGTTAGGGCCCGGGCAGGTGCGCATGATTATGCAGACGGGGCTCGGTCGGCGGGTCCCGATGGACCGGTCACCTGATCCGGCGACGGCCTGCCAGGAATGATCTTTCCTGCCACTGCGCTGCGACCAGGACCGAGCTGGACGGGGTCGCGGCCGCTGCCCGTGCGCGGCTTCGAGCTGTCGTGGCTAGACGCAAGAATGTGCAGATTTGCGGTCGCGGCCGGCCCTTGGCTCGCCGTCATGGTGGCGGCGGTTGCTGTGCCGGTGCAGAGCAGCGCGGCTGCAGCGCCGGCTATCACAACTGCCTTTCCGCCAACGCGGCCAAGGCCAGCCTGATGCCGGACATTGCTGCCCATGGAAATCCCCCCGTGCGTCTTCTTGGTTTGTGTTACCGAGCTCTGACGCACCGTCAGGACGCTAGGTTTCGCATTGAGACGCAGATCACTACTGGCTAGTAACATGATCTTCGATCGTCGGCGCTATAAACCTCGTAAGTGTCTATACCGGGCATTCATGACCATGGTCGGCTCCCAGGACCGAGGCGCCGAACCAGGCCGCCGGCGGGTCTGAATCACGCAAATGAAGGCTGCCAGTGGCGCTATACGCAGTCACAAGAGGGCGAACGGTGACTGGGCTGCTTCCTGCTCGCTGAGCTGCAGCGGAAGTTCCACCCGGCCTGTGCGCGCGGCCCGGTAAGCCGCGTAGATCAGCTCGAGCACCGCGCGGCCGTCTGCACCGGTTTCCTGCGGCGTCGCCGTGCCCAGGACGCAGCTGACGAAGTGATCCATCTCCTGCGGTATGCCGGAATGCCAGAGCTCGTCGAAGATGGTGAACGTCCAGCCGCGCGTATCGGGTGCCTTCTCGACGGCATATCCGTAGCCGGCATCGCTATAGGTCAGCAGGGATGAGCCGCGCATCAAGTCGGCATAGGTGATTCCGCGGCTTCCCGCGATCTCGGCACGGTCGTCCATGCCGCCCGGCTTCGCCCAGCTCGCCTCCACCAGGCCCATCCGGTTGCCCTCAAAGCGGATCGTCACGATCGCATGGTCGTCCGCCCGCGACCGTTTGCCGTGCACGAACGTGCCCACCTCTGCCGCCACGGTTAGGGCAGCGGGCTTGCCCAGTACCCAGCGCGCGAACTCGATGCCGTGGCAGCCCATGTCCATCAGAACGCCGCCACCGGACTGCTCCGGGTCCCAGAACCAGTCCGAGTGCGGCCCGTAGTGCTGCTCGGTCTGCCGGACCAGGTACACCTCCCCGAGCGCGCCCTCGTCGGCGAGTTCCTTTGCGCGGACGTATTTCGGCGCGAAGCAGATCTCTTCCGCGTACATCAGCAACACCCCGGCGGCCGAGCACGCGGTCATCATCTCATCGGCCTCGCGCAGCGTCCGGGCCAGCGGCTTCTCGCAGATGACATGCTTGCCTGCGCGGGCCGCGGCGACAGCGATGTCCCGGTGCAGCGCGTTCGGCGC
>JASHUE010000536.1:0-4331 GCA_030040195.1 Streptosporangiaceae bacterium
GGCTGGGCGGAGGATGCGAGATTCGAACTCGCGAGGGGTTGCCCCCAACACGCTTTCCAACACTGCGCGCCCGTGTTCACCCCTGACCGGGACCGTCCGTGAGCTGCGCCGAAACGATGTGGATGGCCATCGGTGAACGGTGCCGAACGGCGGCGAATGAGCCACAAACTGAGCCACGCCTTGAGCGCACATTTCAACCGCCTCGCAGGTCTGGGAGCCAGGTCTCGGCCTCGCCCGTGCAGGCCATGGCTGGCTCGGGTGGCGGGCTGGTCATTCTGAGCAGGTCGGCCGAGCTGCGGGTCAGCGTGTCCGGCTCGGGATCACTTCCAGCAGCCAGGCGCCGGCCGGGGCCGGAGGGCTCGCCGCCGCCTCGGTATGGCGGCTGCGTCTGGTGGCCGCCCCGCGACAGGAGGGCAAGTACGTGGCTCGGCTGGGTATCTCGGTATTGGTAGCTGGGTGTTTCGTATTTTCCGCTGGCTAAGTTCACGTTTTAGTTGGTTATGGGCCAGGCCGGACATACGCGCCGACTCGGTATCTGGGGGGACTATGGCTGACCAATTGGCGCAAGCTGAGGCGACTCTAAGGGACGTGCGTGGTAAGCCTGGCGCCGGCAGGCCAGGGCATATGCGCGAGGATAGGGCCGGCTGAACGAGACTGGCCGAGTTCCTCTCAGCTGGGTGGGGCCGAGGGAGGCTTGAACCTCCGACCGCCCCTGGTCAGAGTGTCGACTGTGGCGGATTAGCCATGTTGGGTCTTTGAGCTGCGGCGATTGGCTCGCTCGGTTCGCGGGGGCACCGGTCTTACAGGCCGCCGCGGCGGCGTCGCCGAGAGTCTGAGCTGCAGATCGGCGAAGGCTTCGCTGCAGGAAATCTCCCCTTGACAGCGGATATGGCTGAGCACATAATCCGCGCGGAGGAATAGCTACCTGCATCATGCATTCTTAGAAATGCGAATGAACAACGGGAAAAGAGGCGGAACAATGGCAATGAACTGGCCTCTCGAGCAGCGGGGCTCGACGGGTGAAAACGTTCGCAGCATCCAGTACCTACTCAACGCGCATGTGTCGGCGACCGCCGCTGGCACAGTGTCTGAGGAGCCACCCGACGCGGATGTCGAGACGTCTGCGCTGGCCGGCGAAGCCTCCGGAACTGCCACCCTTACAGAGGCGGCACCATCGGCAAGATTTACTAAGGGCCGTCGGTCGACGCAGGCCACCACGGCGACCGAGCTGCTTACCGTGGACGGCGTATTCGGGCCGAACACCGATGCTGCGGTGCGCGCCTTCCAGGCCGACCACGGTCTCACGGTAGACGGGAAGGTCGGCAACAATACCTGGCCGGAGCTCATCATCGAGGTGTCCGCCGACAGCACAGGAGACTCGGTGCGAGCTGTCCAAAGTCAGCTTGGCTCGCGCTGCGGCTGGCTGAAGGTAGACGGAACCTACGGCCCGCAGACCGACGGCGTCGTGCGTCACTTCCAGGGGTTCTGCGGTCTCGGCAAGGATGGCATCGCCGGCCCGGAGACCTGGAACGCGCTTACCCTGCAGTGGCTGCGCGCCAGCAGCGCGCAGTCCGCGGCGGAACTGGTCTTCGAGGCCTGGAGCAAGGGCGATCGCACAGCCGCGCGTTACGAAGCGATCCCTCCGGCCGTAGACGCGCTCTTCGCGCGCAAGTATGAGGCCGGGTGGACCTTCGGCTCATGCCGGGTGGAAGGGGCAAACTTTATGTGCACCTGGCAGCGGACCGGCGACAAACTCATCGTCGAGGGCAACAACAGCACCTCAGAGCCGGTCTATGCGCCGTTCTATTTCGTCACCAACGTGGCCAGCGAGATCTGATCGGACACCACCGGACCTGCAGGGCAGCGATGCCCGGCGGGCTGGCCTGAAATGCAGGGTGGGCCTGCGGAATGCCTTAGCGGCCTTGAAAGCCTGCCAATAACGCACTAGCGCGATCAAGGCGAAAATCAGGGTCGCCAGCATGAGCCAGGCAGCCAGAGCGGCCGCAGCCAGCTGAGCCCTCCGCTTCACATGCTGACGTCAGCCCGTATACAGCACTCGCCAGGTGCGGCCGCCGTCGTCGGTCCATACGATCCGCCGGTAGCTGCGAGACGACCTGGCGCTGAACCGGGTGAACGTGCCTGCGACCCAGCCAAGCTGCGGGGACAGGAAGCTCGCTGACTGCGCTTGCGTCAGGTCGCCGACGTTGCCCTCCCGCGTCAGCGTTGTCCCGGTGACCAGACCCCACGGCACCGTGCCGGGTCCGCAGGCCGGGCACGAGTCGAGAAACGCCGCGCTCGTCGGGCTGATCGCGGAGATCGGGCCGGCGTAGCTGCCCGGTGCCTGCGTCGTGACGCTGACACCCGGATGCGGGAAGTACTGCTCGGCGAAGAGCGGAACGGCGCCCGATGCGCTCGCGTAGTAGCCGATGTGCGGCTCCTGGCTCATGCCGGCGCCGGGGCCGATGTCCAGTGCCCAGGCGTCGCCGGCACCGGCGCACTGCACGACCATCGACGCCACCTCACCGGGGAACGGCGGCCTCGCTCCGCGGGTGACCAGCGTCCAGGTGCTGCCGCCGTCGGCAGTCCGGTACAGCTTTCCCGCGGCGCCGAGCCAGCCGAGCGTCGCATCGTCGAAGCACAGGGTCTGCGCACCGGCTGGCGCGGGCAGCGGCTGCCAGGTGCGGCCGCCATCGGTCGTGACGAGCGCCTTGCCGCCGTCGATCGGGGCCATGCGCAGCAGCCCGGAGCCGGTGCCTCCCGCGACGGCGAAGCCAAGGTCAGCGGACACGAAGTGGACCGAGCGCAGGCACGGGTCAGGCAGCGACGTCCAGTGCGCTCCGCCATCGGTGGTGGCGAGCAGCGAGCTGGTCCCGACTGCCCAGCCGCTCTGCGCGCTGACGAAGTCGACGGAGGTGAGGTTGAGGCTGCCGCTGTCCTGCACGGTCCAGTGCCGTCCGCCATCGGAGGTCGCAAGGATCTCCTGCTGGCCCACCACCCAGCCAAGCAGCGGCGACACGAACTGGATCCCGGTCAGGTAGGCAGTGCTGACAGGCCAAGGCACAGCAGGGCGCGCGCACCCCGTCCTGGCCGCTGATGACCCGGACGAGGCGCTGGCGGCGGGTGTCGTCCCCGCGCTGTGACTCGTGCCCGAGCTCGCCGGTGTGTGGCTAGTCGCAGCCGTTCCGCCGCCTAGCGGCGTGCTCCCGCAGGCCGCCAGCAGCAACGTGCCCGTCAGGACAGCTCCCGCCATCGCGGTGGCCGACAGTATCGGCGTCCGATGTACTCGCATGTCCTTACTGACGGTAGATCGGCCGGACCGGTTGGGCCACGAGACTCGCCGTTTCAGTCAGGCGTTGCCAGAGCCGGCCCGACCCGCCGCCTGCCCACCCGGCCGCAAGTCAGGTAGCGGCGGGCCTGGAGCGGCTCGTTGCCCTGATCCGCTGGCTGAGCCCGCCCGGGCTGTCGCTGACCTCGGCGGCGACCCTGGCCACGCTGGAGCGGTCCGGACCGACTCGCCTGACCGCGCTGGCTGACAGCGAGGGCCGATCCGCCGGTTTCCGTCGCGCCGGCTCAGCTATCGATCACTTCTGACGGCGGCCTGCGAGCTGTAACCCGGGTGGATCGCGCGCGCCCCAGTTGCAGGAGCATTTGCGGAGCGCCCGGAAGCCCCAGCCGATCCCGGATCAGGTCGCGGGTACGGGTGTCCTCCAGTGCCCGGGTGTGGAGGCTGGCGAACACCCACCGGATGGCTGCGTGCACCAGCATCCGGTGCAGGGCCTGACCGGCGCACAGCCAGTCACCACGATCATCCCCAGGCGTGACGAGCACCGCCGTCGCGGCCGGTGGCGGCCCACCGGGATCCAGCTGTCCCAGGTCCCGGCCTAGATCGAAGTCTCGCTGTGGCAGCCGACCCCGGTGATGACCGGCTCTCACCGGAAATGCCGTCGCCGGCACGCCATCACGGCTCGCCGATCCCGATTCCCTCGTCCAGTCCTCCATGTCAGCCTGCGCGCTGGGGTCAAGATCGAGCCACTGGCTGGCGCTGCCGAGGATGTCCGCCAGCCGCTCGTATGCCCGGCCGCGGTCGGCGAGAACCAGACTCGCACCCTCAGCGGTGGCATCGCGCCGCAGCTCCGCCACCAGCCCGTCGGGCAGCGGCTCGCCGCTGAACGGACCACGGACGGTGTGCCGGTGCGGGAGCGCATCGAGCATCTGACGCTCGGCCGGGTCCATCGGCAGTGGCTCGCCCAGGCCGACCCTGGCCAGCAGGGCCGGCTGCGACCTGTCGGGAAGCACCGCGACCACCGGCAGGTATCCCATCGACCGCACCC
>JASHUE010000537.1:0-7314 GCA_030040195.1 Streptosporangiaceae bacterium
TTCGCGCCTGCCCTGGCTCCATCCGAGCCCGGCCGGCCGCTGCCATTCGCGCCTGCCCTGGCTCCTCACTTCCCGGCCATGATGGCGGCCGCCTGGCGCCCCATGTCGACTGGTCGTCGCCCGCGTTGACCTCAACCCGCCGGGTAGGCGACACGGCGCCGCGGCACCTGCCCGAGCCGCATGTCCCGGGCCGACGCAATTCCGTGGGGCCTGCACGGTGAGCATTCCCTGGCCGGTGGTAGGCGGCATCACCCGGAGCGGGCTATTCGGCCCAGAGGCTTCCAGGCACGTTTGTACCGTGACCGGGCAGCACAAAATGATCTTCGCGCCATGACGCGGATTTCGACCCCGGACCCCGGTCGGCTAGCCGCCGAGCACCTTCGCCTTCGCCGCCGCGAACTCCTCGTCAGTCAGCGCACCCTGGTCGTGCATCGCCGTGAGCCGGCTGAGTTGGTCCAGCACCGGAACGGCGCCCGTGTTGCCGGCCTGCTCGCCTGCGGTGCCTGCGCCTGGCCCAGGCGAGCCCGGCGGCGCCGAGCCCGGCGGGGTCTGAAATTGCCCACCGGTGGGCTGAGGAGGCATCTGGCCTGCCTCGAGATCGCTAATGCGCTGGTCCTGGCTTGCTTCGGCATTAGCACTCTCCTGGGCCCGCCTGCCCGCAGCTCGCCCGGCTGCATACGTGCCGCCGATCGCCGCGGCCCGCAACAACGGGCGCCGTCGAACGACCGCCGGCCTGCCGATCATCATCGGAACTCATCCCCCACTCAGCCGTCTGTTCCGTCCGGCAGCTCGAGGCCGAGGGCGATCATGATCTCCGGGGCGGCCGCCACGACCCTGGTCATCCCGGTTTGCGGCGCGACCGCGGTCAGCACGCCGAGGATCTCCCGCGCGGAGGCGCCGGCTTCAACGGCCCCGCGTACCTGCCAGAGGTAAGACGCGGGCGGAGCGTCGAGCGCCACCAACGCCGCGATCTTCACCAGCGCGAACGTCTTCTCGTCCAGGCTGCTTTGAGCGCGAAGTTGCTCGCGCAGGTCGGCAGCCTCGCCGAGGACCCCCGAGTCGCCGAGAGCAAGCGCCGTAAGAGCGTCGCTGGTCGCCTGGTCGACGGCTACATCTACGTATGGAGAGCTCATGTGCGCCACCTTTCTGTCCTTCAACCTTCGGGAGGCCCCGTCCAGACCCAATGCTCACGAGAGCCGCCTAGTGCGACCCGCCACCCGCTCCCGGTACCGGGAACGGCCGCGCGGTCTTACCAGAGCAGCGAAGCCTGCATTGGCCCTTTGGTTGGCAGTGCCTCTCGCCAGTCCTACGGTGCTGCGATGCACCGATGGCGTCATCACCTGGCCGGAGTGAACCGGAGTGAACTAGCTAACTGTCATCTCCTGGTCGCACCTCTCGACCAGGCCGAGGTCATCCGTGTCCGCATCGGCGCGGGCGGCAGGAGAACTCGCGCAAGCCACGTCGTGAGGAGCGGCCGCACCAGTTTCGGTGGGGCAGCATGCCGTGGCCTGTATGACGGCAAGTCAATGTCGCCAGGTTCGCACAGGTCTAATTGCCGTCGTCCCATCCTTCGTTCCTTCAGCGGACTCCACCGCCTGCCGGGATGGCGGTGCCGCGATGGCTATGTGGCCTCGACGCGGCCCCTTGGGCGGAGCTCTCCTAGTCGTCGCTGCTGGAATTCACAACTGAACGTGGTCGGTCAGTTACACATCCTCCGTTAAGTGCTTGCGTGACGCAAGTGCGTGGCGCATGAGCGCCGATGAACGCTGTGCGCCTGAGCCAGCCGGCTTCGCTGGACGCTCCGGAAACACCGTTTAGTCCAGATTGCGACGCGACCGGGGCTCGGGACCACGGTGGTTCGGCCAGCGTCGTTCGGTCGCGCTTGGTCCGGGCACCGTGCGAGATGCGCGATAGGCGTTCGGAATATTGGGAATGCCAGTGGCTTGAAGTGGAGAACAGGGGGCCGACCACGATTAGGGCACTGCTCAACGTCATCTGGCTGACCTTCGGTGGCCTGTGGATGGCCATCGCCTACGTCGTCGCCGGCATCATCTGCTTCTTGCTGATCATCACGATCCCGTTCGGCATTGCCGCTATGCGCATCGCCGGCTACGTGCTATGGCCGTTCGGGCGAACCGTCGAGGCCCGCCGCACCAGTGGCCTGGGCTCCCTCATCGGCAACATCATCTGGATCGTCCTGTTTGGCTGGTGGCTCGCGCTCGGGCACTTGCTCACCGGGATCGCAATGTGCCTGACGATCATCGGCATCCCCCTTGGGCTGGCTAGCTTCAAGATCATCCCGGTAACCCTCATGCCGCTTGGGACCCAGATCGTCCCGGTCGATGATCGCCGACCCGGCGCGGGGTGGTGACGGCCAGCACGCCCGGCGCGGGGTGGTGACGGCCAGCTCCCGGTTACGGCGCCGCGAGGTGACGGTTACGGCGTCGGGAGATGATTTGCCTGATCTGTCGGTTACAGCAGGCGCGAAGCCGTATGGGCGTAGTCGGCTGCGTCGTGAACGTACGGTTCGCGACAATTGTGACAGGGCTACCCAGCTCGGTCGGCGACGAACGCACTGACAGCAATCCCCGGGCGCGAGCCTTCCGAACTACCCATAGGACTCCATCTGACCAGGGAAGCGTTTGTCGAGCGACCTTGCCAGGGAATGCCTGGGCCTAAACGTAAATCATCGGGGGTGTTGATGCGCAGCAGCGATCCGGCTGTCACGCGCGCCGACACCCTACGCGTGCGCTGGCTGACGGTCGTCGTCATCGTGATGGCCGTCCTGACGCTGGGCTGGCCACTGATCAACCTCGCGGTTTCCAACCGGAGCATGCTCGCGGCCGGCACGATCCTGCGACTCGGGCCAGGCAAAGCCGACCTGGCTCGGTTTTCGGTCGGACCGGGCTGGTCGATGGTGCCGTCCGCGACCAATCCCCGGTTGGACTACTCGCTGCGCCGCGGCGCCGTCGGCATGACCGTCTCCTACGTCCCCGTCATCAACGGCGCGCAGCCGGCGGAATTGTGGGCCGGACTTCGGAACGTCGTCCGGATCAGCGAGCCTGGATTTCACCTGGGCCCGCCCTCGCCCTACACGACGGCCCAGGGTCGCAAGGGCGCCATGGGCATCCTGGCCAGCCCGGAGGACAGGGGGATCGCCACGATCGTCCGCAGTGCATCGGGCGCATTCGCCATCGAGATGATCCTCATTGCCCCGCGGCACGCGAGTCTCGCGAACCTCGCGCCCGCTCGCCGGATAATGCACTCGCTCCGGATCCCGGCGCCCTAACAATGATCAGTCCCCTGAGCAGCGCACCGGTCGCCGCCAGTTCCAGAGACCCAAGCATCCGGGCAGTGCGCATCACCGCGGCCGTGCTGTGCATGCTCGGAGCCGCGATCCTGGGCGTGGAGTTCTCTCGCTACCTGTCCGTATTTCCTGGCCCGGCCACGCTGGCAGTGGTGCTGGAACTCCCCCTGCTGGTGGTTGGCTTCTCCGTATTTCGGCTACTGCGCCCGATCCGCCCTCCGGCACTCATCTGGTCGGGCGCTGCCCTGGTATGGGGCGCAACTGCCGCAACTGGCTGCGCCCTGCTCGCCAATCAGGGCCTGATCTCGCTGTGGGCCAAGGCCGAGGGCGTCGGGTTCGCGTCGAACTGGTCGGCCTCGCTGTCGGCCCCGCTGAACGAGGAGGTCCTCAAGCTCTGCGGAGTCGTCATGGTCGTGCTCGCTGCGCCGCAGGCGGTCAGGGGACCACTCGACGGAATGATCTACGGAGCGCTGACTGGCCTCGGATTCCAGGTGGTGGAGAACATCACCTACGGACTCGACAGCATTGTGCTGTCTGGCGCGACCGACCCGGACCGCGCGGTGACGAACTCCGTGCTGCTGCGCGTCGGGACGACCGCTATCGGCTCACACTGGACCATGACCGCGGTGGCCGGCGCCGGGATTGGCTTCCTCGTGATTCGCCAGAGCAGGCGAGAAGGCATCGCGCTGGCCATCGTCTGCCTGCTCGCGGCGATGGCGATGCACCTGCTCTTCGACGCGCCGCACCCCGCCGTCCTGGTTAAGGTCATAGTGAACTTCCTCATCGTCGGCGTGCTGTATCTCGTGCTGCGCGATTCCTACATGACCAGCGCGCGCGAGGTGCTGGCCGCCTGTGCGGCGTCCGGGATCGTCGGCCCGGCCGAGGCGGCATCGGCGATCAGCAGGCCATCTCGGCGACGCGGCCTCCTCCGGGCGCAACACGGGCCAGAGCGGGATCGCGTGCGGGCCCGCCAGCGGGAGGTACTCGCGATCGCCGAGGACGAGATAGCACGCCGCGAGGCGACCGAGCCACTGCTCCGTTAACTGGCCTGGCTGTGGTCGGCGTGACCACCGGCTGCCCGGCGACGCGCACGGTCCCGCCACGTTCCCGTGATCGTGGCAATCGCGGAGCCGAGGAACACCAGGTTGAACACGATCTGCAAGGTCACCGCCACGCGAGCCGCCTGGCCCGTGGCGTGCACGTCACCGAATCCCACGGTGGCAAGCGTGCTTATCGAGAAGTACAGACCGTCGGTCTTGGTGTGCAAGCTAACGAATTGGCTGGGTATCTGTGCTAGCGCGACATCGGCATAGGAGAAGAAGAGGACGGTGATGCACAGCAGCAGCACCAGCGCCCGCACTCGCGTCTGTTCTCGAGCCCGGAGCAGCCTGCGGATACTGAGCACGATGAGCACGGCTAGCACTCCCAGCCCGCATCCGAACAGCACCGACCAGGTCGCCTCGCTTATCGGGCTGGGCACTGGCAGCACGTAGTAGATCACGGTAATGATCGCCACGAGAGCGCTAGTGCCCGCAAACTGCCAGAGTGCACGGGAATCGGATTCGGTCACCGGACGCCGTGCCCTGCCTGAGCCCGCATCCGCCGATTGTGGCACGCGCCTCAGCGCAATCCCGTTTCACCCTTTCATGAGGGGAACGAGGCGCGTCCTCGTGACTCCTGGCACCGCCAGCAAGCGCCGGCTCAGCGGAGGCCGAGTTCCGCGATGATGGTGTCGGCCAGTTGCTCGGGCGGCTTGGTCGACGGCACGACGAGCACTCGCTCCTCGTCCGGCTCGGGTGGCTCAAGCTCAGCGAACTGGCTGGCCACCATCGCGGCGCCGAAGAAGTGCCCGTGCCGGACACGGCAGCGCATAGCCGCCTGTTCCCGGCTGAGTTCCAGGAACACCATCGTGGCCTGCGGCCGGGTGGCCAGCAGAGCCTGGCGATATCGGCGGGCCAGCGCCGAACACGCCACCACCGCCGACTGGCCGATGGCGAGGTGCTCGTCCATCCACGCGCCGATGGCCACGAGCCAGGGCCACCGGTCGCTGTCGTCGAGCGGCCAGCCCGACCGCATCTTGGCGATGTTGGTGGCCGAGTGGAACGAGTCGCCGTCGGCGAATTCCCAGCTCAGCTTGTCGGCAATCAGCTCACCGAGCGTTGTCTTCCCGCTGCCGGCCACACCCGCAACTATCAGGATCATCGGGGGCGAGCCTACTCGCGCGCCAGGTTCCCTGCCGACATGCGGTGGCTGCCTCAATGGTGCGAGGCTGTTACCCGATGCCACCAGCCATCGGGAGGAGTACGTGGTGACAGACCAGGTGGATGCGCTCGTTATCTTCGGAGCGACCGGCGATCTGGCCAAGCTGGAGACTTTCCCGGCTCTGGTCGGGCTGGTTGACCGCGGCGTCCTGAATGTTCCGGTGATCGGCGTGGCCAAGAGCGGCTGGGGACTCGACCAGTTCCGCGACTACGCGCAAGCCTCGCTGCGGCTGAACAACATGGACCCGGCCAGCCCTGCCGCCACCAAAATGCTCGGGCTGCTCGAGTACGTGGACGGGGACCTGGACGACCCCTCGACCTACGAGGCGATGTCGAAGGAACTCGGCGAAGCGCAGCGCGCGCTCTATTACCTGGAGGTCCCACCTTCGCTGTTCGGCCGGATCGCTGACGGGATAGCCGCCGCAGGGCGCGCCAAGAATGCCAGGGTCATGGTGGAAAAGCCGTTCGGGACCGACCTGGTGAGCGCACAGCAGCTGAACGCGACGATGCACCAGCACTTTCCCGAGGAGTCGGTGTACCGGGTCGACCACTGGCTCGGTCTCGAGCCGGTCGAGAACCTGTTGTTCGTCCGGTTCGCCAACTCGATCCTCGAGCCGCTGCTGCGGCGGGAGCACGTAGCCAGCATTCAGATCACGATGGCCGAGGCGTTCGATGTGGCCGACCGCGGCAGCTTCTACGACAAGACCGGGGCGATCAGGGACGTGCTGCAGAACCACATGCTGCAGGTGCTGGCGACCGTGCTGGCCGAGCCGCCGGATGGCAGCGGGCTGTCGGACTGGCGGGATGTGAAGTCGCAGATCATCGGCGCGCTGACCCCAATGAGCAAGGAGACGACGGTGCGCGGCCAGTACGACGGCTACCTGGACGTCGCTGGCGTCGCGCCCGGCAGCACAACCGAGACCTACGTGGCGGTCAGGCTGAGTGCCCAGTCCTGGAGGTGGGCGGACGTACCGATCCTGATCCGAGCGGGCAAGTGCCTGCCGGTAACCGCGACCGAGGTGGTTTTCAGGTTCCGCAAACCGCCGCACGAGACCTTCCAGCTCGGCGGTGAGTCCGGTGCGAACCAGCTGCGCGTCCGCATCTATCCCGACGACCAGGTCGGCATCACCGTGGTCGGCAAGAAGCCGGGGCCTGACCTCGCCCCGCAACTTCGCGAACTGGCCTACGCCGGACAGGCCGGCGCGCAGATGATGCGGCCGTACGATCGCCTGATCGGCGCGGCCCTGAACGGCGAGCGTTACCTGTTCGCGAGGCAGGACACGGTCGAAGCAGCCTGGCGCGTGGTTCAGCCGGTGCTGGGCGATGTCGTGCCGATTCAGGTCTACCCCCGCGGCAGCTGGGGCCCGACCCAGGCCGCCGTGCTGGTCCCGTCCGGCGAGACGTGGCACGATCCGGCGGATTAGCTCGCGCCGGCGTTGCTCGCGGTCGGCACCTCCCGCGTAACGGCCTGGTCCGGGACCGTCGCGCGCCCTGCTCGGCCGGGTCGGCCATCGCGCCCTGGGCAGTGACGCGGCGGCCGCCCGCGTTTGACGCCGTGCGCCTCCGTGCCTTCACGCCCCAGGTGATCGTCTGGCGGCCGCCCGCGGCGACCCGCGCGCTGACCGGGCTCGCTGGGGCTCCTCGCCCCTACACGGCTGGCGTCAGCCCCGAGGCTGACCTGGGCGGGCGCCGGATAAGCCGGTGTCGGATGCCGCTGCGGCTCCCGTACACTTGCGCAGTGCCCCG
>JASHUE010000538.1:0-17805 GCA_030040195.1 Streptosporangiaceae bacterium
GCCCGCTCGATCGCGGCCCGGAGGTCAGCTGCGTCCTCGGGCCAGTCCGGCGCGCCGGCCGGGGCGCCGGGCCCGCCAGGAGCGGCGGCCAGCCAGCGGGTCGTGCCTGCCGGCCATGCGCAGGGAGTGATGACCCCGGCCCGGCTTGAGTGGACGAGCGAGATGACCCGGCTGACCAGGTTGCCCAGGCCGTTCGCGAGGTCCTCGTTGGCCCTCGCGACCAGCCGCTCCACGCTGAAGTCGGTGTCGCCCACGCTGGGGACGTCGCGTAGCAGCCACCAGCGCAGCGCGTCGATACCGTACTGGCCGGCCAGTTCGACCGGATCGGTCCGGCGCCGGCTAGCCTCGGGCGCCGACTTGCTGATCTTGTTGCCGTCTACGGTGAGGTAGTCGTGCACGAAGATCTCGGTTGGCACCGGCTCCCCCGCCGACAGCAGGATGGCCGGCCAGTAGACGGCGTGGAACCGGAGCACGCCCTTGCCGACGAGGTGCACACGCCGGTCGGCGCCGGCCCACCACCGCTCGTAGTCCTCGCTGCGGGCGCCATAGCCGAGCGCAGTGATGTAGTTACCGAGTGCGTCCCACCACACGTAGATCACCTGGCCGGGATCACCGGGAACGCCGATTCCCCAGCCCCGCGCCCGGGCCACGGAGCGGGAGATGCTGAAGTCCTCCAGGCCGCCGGCGATGAACCCGAGCACCTCGTTGCGGCGCCCGGCCGGCTCGATCCTGAGCCTGCCGGAGCTGATCAGGCTGCGCAGCTGGTCCTGGTATCTGGACAGCCGGAAGAACCAGTTTTCCTCGGCCACGAGCTGCGGCGGCCTGCCGTGCTCGGGACAATTGCCGCCGTCCAGCTCGGCCTCGGTATAGAACTGCTCGCACCGGACGCAGTACAGGCCCTCGTACGACCGCTGGTACAGGTCACCGCTGGCCTCGCAGGCACGCCACAGCCGCTCCACGCCTGGCCGATGCCGCGGATCGGTGCTGGTGCGGATGAAGTCGTCGAAACTGAGCGAGAGATCGCCGCGCAGCGCCGCGAACGCGCTGGCGTTCCGGTTCACCAGTTCCCTGGTCGTGATCCCTTCCGCCTCGGCGGCGAGGACGTTCGTCAGCGAGTTGTCGTCGGTGCCGCTTTGCAGCCGGACCTCGTCGCCGGTCCGGCGATGATGCCGGGCGAGCACGTCGGCTTGCACAAGCTCGAGCGCGTGCCCTAGGTGCGCGCGCCCGTTGACGTAGGGGATGGTGGTGCTGAGGTAAACCCGGGTTGGGTTAGCGCGGCTGGAGTTAATGCGGCTGGCGGTCATCGGAACCTCCTGGGAAGAAGTCAGGGGCACCGACCCGCACATGAATCGAGGCCCCGGCGGGGCCTCGTGCGGACTGCGTCCTGGCGTGCTGAGATGGCCCCGGCTAGCGGGGCATCATCACCGAATACGCGCGGAACTGCATGCGTATAGTCTACCGGCTGCGCACAAGGCCATATCGAAGGGCCGGAGCCGGAGCAACGACCTCAGCCGACGGCGGCCTAGCCGGCGACCGGTGCCAGCACGAAATCCACGTCGACGACGTAGCTGACGTCCGGCGGGTCATCGGGCCCGGCCGGCCGGAACTCGCTGATCAGGGAGTCCCGGACGCCGAAGACGGCATCGCTGCCCAGGTGCTCGTTGGCGGAGTCGAAGATGTGGGTCGTGACCGGCTCATAGCCCGGGGCCGACAGGATGAGGTGCACGTGCGCCGCCCGGTAATTGTGCCTTCCGGTGGCGCGGTAGATGTTGCCGACCGGACCATCGATGGGAACGGGGTAGCTCACCGGCCGCGAGGTCCGGAAGGCGAAGCCGCCGTCGGGGCCGGTCGTAAAGACGCCGCGGAGGTTGAAGTCTGGCTGCTGCGGATCCTGGATGTCGTAAAGCCCGTTCCCGCTGCCCTGCCAGACGTCGAGGGTGGCGCAGTCGACTGCAGTGCCCGCCGTGTCGGTGACCCGGCCGCGAATCAGCGTCGCGGAGCCGTCCTCCGGGCGCCCGATATGCTCCCCCATCTCCCGGTGCGGAGCTCCTGGCCGGTAAAACGGACCGAGCACGGTCGGCTCGGTGGCGCCCTCGGCGGCGTTAATGGTCTCGACCAGCGAGGAGAGTCCCAGCGTGTCGGAGAGCAAGATGAATTCCTGGCGCTGAGGGTCGCACTTCTGCCCGACAGCGGTCAGGAACTCGATCCCCGCCATCCACTCCCTGGCGGTCAGGCCGGTCTCGACCGCGAACGCGTGCATGTGCCTGATGAGGGCGGCCAGCAGTTCCCGGAGCCGGGGGTCCGGCGTCCCCGCGTAAGCCTGCAAGACCTCGGCGGTCAGTTTCTCTGCGGTGACATCGTGGGCATTCTTGGCCATCCCTGGCGAGCTTAGTCGCGCCAGGCCAGGCTGCCTAGCCGGAGGTTAGTCCCGCTGCCGCGCAGCTCGGTTCGCGTTAGCTGTGAGCCGCTCAGATTGTGCGCCATCGGGATGCCGTTCAGCGTTACGAATAAACCGGGATCTAGTATGGTCATGCCATTCTTTTCTAGATAAAGTCTATTGGATCAGCCTTTCAAGGCTCTGAGGTGGGGGATTCGTGTGACTATTCCGGGACTGCTGCGCGGGGCGACCGCGATCACGGGCGGCCTCCTGCTCGCACTGACCGGGTTCGCCCAGGCCCAGGCCGCCACCGCGACCAGATGGCGCGTGGACACGGTCATAACGCTGCGGGGCGGCTCGTTCGCGCTGTCCAGCGTCGTCGCAACCAGCAAGACGGACGCGTGGTCGGCGGGGATCATCTTCTCTGAATCCGGGTCGAAAGCCGAGACGCGCATACTCGTGGAGCACTTCGATGGCCGCTGGCGCCAGTTCCCCGTACCGACCAGGCTTCAGGCCGTCAGTCCCGACGCCCGGGTCCTCATCGGTGCGAGTTCGGCGTCGAACGCCTGGATCTTCGAACTGCGGACCGGTCACGCGCAGCGGATACTGCGGTGGAACGGCCATCGCTGGATCGTCATGAGCACCCCTGCATGGGTATTCCGCGGTGGCCCCGGCGGGTCGACCCGCGCCGCGGTCGCGGTGTTCCGGAACACCGCGTGGGTCTTCAGCCTCGGCGCCTCGAGCATGCCATCGGACGCAGCACTTTACGCACACGGACGCTGGACGCTCGCCAAGCTGCCGGCCATCCCCACCTCGGTCGCTGCGGTATCCGCCAATAACATCTGGGCATCGGGGCCGACCGACAGCTTCAGCGGGCCGGTCATTATGCACTGGAACGGCCGCTCGTGGACAGAGGATTCTGTGCCTGGGCTTGACTGGGACGGCAGCATCGCCAGTGATAGCCCCAACAGCGCCTGGCTTCTGACCGCGACTTCGCTGGAGTTTTGGAACGGCGCAGCGTGGACGGCCATCTCGCTTCCCTCCGGCCTCGGGCTGACGCTCATCTCGACGGACGGCCATGGCGGCGTTTGGCTGTGGGGACCTCACGAGGTCGGTGCCGGCATTTTCACCCCGTACGTGTTCGCGCATTACAACGACGGCACGTGGACCCAGCAGAACGCGCCTCAGGAAGACGGCAACAACCCCGTCCCGCTCGCGGCCATGGCTCAGGCGCCGGGTAGCACGACGGACTTCGCTGCTGGCTGGGTCTCGATCACGAACGGCCGCACGAGCGGCGCGATCCTGCAGTACGGCGGCTGACCTTTAGCCGGGCCGGCTAGCTCAGCCGCTCGAGGATGAGCTCGCGCGCCCGGTTCGCGTCGGCCCGGCCGCGGGTGGCCTTCATGACCTCGCCGACCAGCGCACCGGCCGCAGCCGTCTTGCCGTCGCGGATCCTCGCCGCGATGTCGGGGTTGGCGGCGATGGCGGCGTCCACGGCCTCGGTCAGCGCACCGTCGTCGCTGACCACCGCCAGGCCGCGGGCCGCCACGACGTCGTCCGGCGATCCCTCGCCGGCCAGGACGGCCGCCAGCACCTGCCGGGCCAGCTTGTCGTTCAGCGTCCCCGCCTTGACCAGTTCGGCCACCCTGGCCACGTCGGCCGGCGTCACCGGCAGCGAAGAAAGCTCCACACCCGACTTGTTGGCGTGCATGGCCAGCTCACCCAGCCACCACTTGCGAGCGTCGGCCGGCGACGCCCCGGCGGCCACGGTCGAGGCCACCAGGTCAACCGCGTCGGCGTTAACGACCCAGGTCATCTCCTGCCCGGAGAAGCCCCACTCGGACTGCAGCCGAGCCCGCCGGGCGGCCGGGAGTTCCGGCAGCGCCGCGCGCAGCGAAGCCACCCAGTCCGGCGGCGGCGCGATCGGCACCAGGTCGGGCTCGGGGAAATAGCGGTAGTCCTGCGCCTCTTCCTTGCTCCGCCCCGACGTGGTCGTCCCGTTCTCCTCGTGGAAATGCCGGGTCTCCTGCACCACCCGTCCGCCGGCGTCCAGCACACCGGCCTGGCGCTCGATCTCGAACCTGACCGCCCGCTCCACCGAACGGAGCGAGTTCACGTTCTTGGTCTCCGTCCGCTTGCCCCACTCAGCAGCGCCGATCGGCGCCAGCGAGGTGTTCACGTCCGAGCGCAGCGAGCCCTCCTCCATCCGCACGTCGGACACGCCCAGGGCCTGCAGCAGGTCCCGCAGTTCGGTCACGTAGGCCCGCGCCACCAGCGGGGCCAGGGAGCCCGTCCCCGTCACCGGCTTGGTCACGACCTCCACCAGCGGGATGCCGGCCCGGTTGTAGTCGACCAGCGAGTACTCGGCTCCGTGGATCCGGCCGGTCGCGCCGCCGACGTGCAGGGTCTTGCCGGTGTCCTCTTCCAGGTGCACCCGCTCGATGCCAATGCGGAAGCTCTGCCCCTCCACCGTCACGTCCAGGTAGCCGTCCGTGCACAGGGGCTCGTCGTACTGCGAGATCTGGAAGTCCTTCGGCATGTCCGGGTAGAAGTAGTTCTTCCTGGCGAAGCGGCACCACGTCGCGATCGTGCAGTTCAGCGCCAGGCCGATCTTGATCGTGTACTCGATCGCGGCCCGGTTGGTCACCGGCAATGAACCAGGCAGCCCGAGGCACACCGGGCAGACGGAGGTGTTCGGCGGTGCACCAAACTCGATCCGGCAGCCGCAGAACATCTTTGTCGTCGTGCCGAGTTCGACGTGCGTCTCCAGCCCGATGACCGGCTCGTACCTGGACAGGGCCTCGTCGTAGGGCACAAGTTCGGTCAGGCTCATGGCCGTGTCTCCCGCTCGCTCATTCCCCCAGCCCCTTCGCCTGCGCCAGCAGCGGACCGCCCCAGCGCTGTTCGAGCGCCGTCTCAAGCGCCGCCGCGACCCGGTACGTTCGGTCGTCGGCCAGGGCGGGCGCCATCACCTGAAGGCCGACCGGGAGCCCATCTTCAGGCGCAAGACCACACGGCACGGAGATGGCCGCGTTCCCCGCCAGGTCGGACGGAATCGTGCACAGGTCGGCCAGGTACATCGCCATCGGGTCGTCCACGCGTTCCCCGATCGGGAACGCCGTCGTCGGAGTCGTGGGCGATATGAGCACGTCAACCTGCTCGAACGCCGCGTCAAAGTCGCGGCTGATCAGCGTGCGGACCTGCTGTGCCTTGCCGTAATAGGCGTCGTAGTAGCCGCTGGACAGGGCGTAGGTGCCGAGCATGATGCGGCGCTTGACTTCCGGCCCGAAACCTGCCGCCCTGGTCACCGACATGACCTCCTCGGCGCTGGCCACGCCGTCGTCGCCGACGCGCAGCCCGTAGCGCATCGCATCGAACCTGGCCAGGTTCGACGACGCCTCGCTGGGCGCGATCAGGTAGTAGGCCGGGAGCGCATAGGTGAAGTGCGGGCACGATACCTCGATGACCTTCGCGCCGAGCGACTCCAGCAGTTCGACCGACTCGTTGAACCGAGCCAGCACGCCTGCCTGATAGCCCTCGCCGCTGAATTCCGCTACCACCCCGATGCGCAGACCGCTGACGTCTGCCTGCCTGGCCGCTGCGACGACCGGGGGAACGGGGGCGTCCACCGACGTCGAGTCCCTCCAGTCATGACCGGAAATGGCCTCATGCAAGAGCGCCGCGTCCAGCACCGTGCGCGCCAGCGGGCCGGGCGTGTCCAGCGATGAGGCGAACGCCACCAGCCCGTACCGGGACGACCCCCCGTAGGTGGGCTTCATCCCGACGATCCCGCAGACCGCGGCGGGCTGACGGATCGAGCCACCGGTGTCGGTGCCGATGCCCAGCGGAGCCTCGTAGGCGGCAACGGCCGCGCTTGAGCCGCCGGACGACCCGCCGGGGACCCGGCTGAGGTTCCACGGGTTGCGCGAAGGACCAAACGCCGAGTTCTCCGTTGACGAACCCATCGCGAACTCGTCCATGTTTGTCTTGCCGAGGATGATGACGCCCGCCGCGCGAAGCCGCTGCGTGATCGTGGCGTCGTAGGGCGGCTGCCACCCCTGCAGGATCTTCGATCCGCACGTGGTCGGCATGTCCTTGGTGGCCAGCACGTCCTTGAGCGCGAGCGGCACCCCGGCCAGCGGGCCGAGCAGCTCGCCCGCCGCGCGCTTGCGGTCGACATCCTCGGCCGCGGCCAGGGCTTCTGGCCCGGCCACGTGCAAGAAGGCGTGTACGTCCGGTTCGAGCGCGACGATCCGGTTCAGGTGCGCCTGAGTCACCTCGACCGCCGACGCCTCGCCGGAGGCGACGGCCGCGGCTATCTGCGCCGCGCTCAGCCGCGTCAGCTCAGTCGCCATCGGTCACTCCTCCGTCAGGATGCGCGGGACCCGGAACCGCGCCTGCTCGGTCGCCGGCGCTGCGGCCAGGGCCTGCTCAGGGGTCAGGCATGGCACCTCGACGTCGTCGCGGAACACGTTGTTGACCGGCACGGCGTGCGTCATTGGCGGGATGCCCTCGGCCGCGACCTCCTGCACCCGCGCCACCGCGCCGATGATCTGGTCAAGCTGGCCGGCGAAATGATCGAGTTCAGCGTCGGACAGCGCCAGCCTCGAGAGCCTGGCCAGGTGCGCTACCTCGTCCCTGGTGATGGACATGCAGGCAATCCTATTGGCCGCCCCACCTCCAGCCGAAAGCATTACCAGGGCCGCCCGCCCGGCCAGCCGCCTCCGATGGCTAGCTCGCGGGTCAGAGGCGCCAGCCAGAGGGCGGCATCACCGCGCGCCGGCGCGGGCCGCCGCCGTGGCCGTTGATCGGGCGGGTCTGCCGGTCGCGCTCGCCGTGCTCGGCCAGCCACGCGTTCGCCGAGACAGCGTTGAGTGGCCGGCAGAAGTGCCAGCCCTGCGCGGCTACGCAGCCCATGCCCAGCAGCGCGGTGGCGATGTCGGCTGACTCCACCCCCTCGGCCACCGACCGGATGCCAAGCGCCGCAGCCAGGTCGACGATCGACTTGACGACGACCTCGTCGTCCGGCGACTCGAGCAGCCGCCCAACGAAGGAAGAATCGATCTTGACCTCGGACACCGGCAGCCGCTTGAGCCGAACCAGCGAGGAGTACCCGGTTCCGAAATCATCCAGGCTGAGCGCCACGCCAGCCTCGGCCAGTGCCTCCGCCGTCGCCACGGCGTGGGCCGGCTCGCTCGTGAGGACGCGCTCGTCGATCTCGATCAGCAGCGTGTCTGGCGGCAGGTGATGCCGGGCGAGGCCCTCGGCGACCAGGTCGGCCAGCCCGCTGTCGAGCAGGTCCCGGCCCGACACGTTCACCGATACCTGGGTGGCCATGCCCGACTGGCGCCACAGCGCGGCCTGGGTCAGGGCGCCGTCGATGACGAACGCGGTGACCTCGCGCATCAGATAAGACTGCTGCACCTGGGGGATGAAGTCGTCGGGCGCGATCACGCCTCGCTCGGGATGCTGCCAGCGGACGAGCGCCTCCATGCCGGCCACGCGCCGGTCGGTCAGGTAGACCTTGGGCTGGTAGTGCAGTTCGAGTTCACCGCGGTCGAGGGCGCGCCGCAGGTCGCCGAACAGGGCAAGCCGCGACGGGGAGTTGCGGTCGATGTCGGCCACATACCGCTCGACCCCGCTCCGGCGCTGCTTGGCCTGGTACATGGCCACGTCCGCGCGCTGCATCAGCAGTTCGCCAGCGGACGCGTCGTCGGGGAACATCGCGATGCCGATGCTGACTTCAATGACGAACGTCATGCCTTCGAGCCGGATCGGCTCGGCCACCGCAGCCCGGAGCCTCGCGGCGACCTCGCGGGCGACGGCAGCCTCCTTGACCGCGGGCAGCAGCACGGCGAACTCGTCACCGCCGAGCCTGGCCACCATGTCGCCCGGCCTGATGCTGTGCGTGAGCCGGTGCGCGACCAGCCGCAGCAGCCGGTCTCCGACCGCGTGCCCGAGGGTGTCGTTGACCTCCTTCAGGCCGCGGTCAAGGTCGAGCAGCAGGTACCCGACCTTGGTGCCGGACACGGCGGCCTGGGCCAGCATGTCGTCCAGCTTCCTGATCAGCATCTTGCGGTTGGAAAGTCCGGTCAGCTCGTCGTGATGCGCTTGGTGCTCGCGCTGCACCGAGATCGCGGCGTTGGCGTAGATGGCGGCCAGCGGGAAGATGAACAGCAGCACGAACTGGGCTGACCCCGTGGAGATGGCCAGCGCGACCAGCGGCGCCGTCGCGACCAGGACGAGGTTGACGAAGGCCTGATAACCGATCGTGCGCCGGATGGCCGTCAGGACGCCCTCGCGCGAGTGAAGTCCGACGGCGACCGTGACGATCAGGAAGTTAATCGCGAAGCACGCGATGCCGGCCAGCAGGACTTTCCACAGCCCTCCGTCGACGTACTGCCACTGATGCGCAGGCGAGTACCGGAAGCCAAGACCGTAGAGCACTGCCCACGCGCCGGCCGAGCTCAGGGTGGCCGACGCCGCGTTGAACGCGGCCCGGTGCACGGCCTTGCGCTGGGCCAGGAAGACGGCCAGGGACGAGGTAGCCCGCAACAGCACCGCAACCGGCAAGCCCCAGACGATCAGCGCGGCCATGCTGAAAGTGATCGAGGCCACAGGAGCCTCGAGCTGCGATCGGCCGGGCGTGACGATCGGCCAGATGTCGCCGAGCACGATCATGGCCGCCACGACCCAGAACAAGGGATGGTCGGCGAGGAGGCCAAGGCCGGTAAGGCCGGACATGCTCAGCGCGAAGACGGCCGCACCGGCCAGCGTGAACACGGCCACGTGAAACCACAGAGGAGACCCGACCCGCGGGCCGATATCTCTGGTATCGCTGGGGTCCCTCATGGCTCCTCACCGGGCAGCCGGTCGCTGAGTGTGCAGGTCTCGATGCTTTCCGTGAATCCTAAGGCAGAAAACGTACTTCCCGCAGCCAATCGCACACTATCCGTTACAACCGGCGACTCTCGCGGGTCCTCCGATAGCCGTCTTGCTGGTTTACTCCGCACAACCCGTCCGTCCTCGGCATCCAGAACCTGGCCCAGGCTCGTTGCGCCGTCCCGTAAGCCGCGCCCGACTGTCCGCTGTCCCGCGCGGCAATCGGTTGCATCGGCGAGCATAAGCGCGGGGTGGGTGGAGCGGCTGCCGGGTTGGCAGCTACCCGTCTGATGGCACCACATACACACCGCTATCGTCTAGCACCTGCGCGTGTTGCGTGGCCCATTCGCGGCCAAGACCGGAGTCGGAGTGGCCGTCAGGCCGATGCCGCGGCGGCTCGAGCCGCGTCCGGCCCGTCCGAGAGCAACAGTCGCAGCCCTTCCTCGTCCAGCACCGGCACGCCCAGCGAAGCGGCCTTGTCCAGCTTGGAGCCCGGGCTCTCGCCCGCCACCACGAAGCTGGTCTTCTTGGACACCGAGCCGGAGACCTTGCCACCCAGCGCCTGTACGGCCTCGGCGGCCTCGTCCCTGGTATAACCGGCCAGGGTGCCGGTGAGCACAATGGTGAGGCCGCCGAGCGGCCCGCCGCCAGCCGCGGGCCCGTCCGGGCGAGCCGGCGGCACGAAGCCCGGTGTCTCCAGCACGACCCCGGCCGCCCGCCACTTGTCGACGATCGCCCGGTGCCAGTCCACCGTGAACCACTCCCGGATCGACGCGGCGATCGTCGGCCCGACGTCCTCGACGCTCACCAGCTCGTCCTCGGAGGCCGCGGCAATCGCCGCGACCGAGCCGAAGGCGGCCGCCAGCGCCCGCGCCGCGGTGGGCCCGATGTGCCGGATCGACAGCGCCACCAGCATCCGCCACAGCGGCCGGTGCCTGGCGTCTTCGAGGTTGCCAAGCAGCCGCGCCGCGTTGATCGTCAGCGATCCGGCCTTGTTAACGAAGAAGGGCACGCCCAGCAAGGACTGCTCGGTGAGGGCGAACAGGTCGCCCTCGTCGGTCACCAGCCCGGAGTCCAGCAGCGCCACCGCGGCCTCGTACCCCAGCACCTCGATGTCCAGCGCTCCCCGGCCGGCCAGGTGGAACAGGCGCTCACGCAACTGGGCCGGGCACGACCGGGCGTTCGGGCAGCGCCAGTCGACCCCGCCGTCCTCGCGCACGAGCGGCGTCCCGCAGGCCGGGCACCGGGTCGGGAACTCGAAGGCCCGCTCATCGCCGGTCCTCAGGTCCGCGACCGGCCCGACGACCTCGGGAATGACGTCACCCGCCTTGCGCAGCACCACCATGTCGCCGATGAGCACGCCCTTGCGGGCGATCTCGTCCGCGTTGTGCAGCGTGGCATTCTCAACCGTCGAGCCGCTCACCTTGACCGGTTCCATCACGGCGAACGGCGTGACCCGCCCGGTCCGGCCCACGTTCACGCGGATGTCCAGCAGCCGGGTGTTGACCTCCTCGGGCGGGTACTTGTACGCGATGGCCCAGCGCGGCGCCCGGCTGGTGGATCCGAGGCGGCGGTGCAGCGCGAGGTCGTCGATCTTGACCACGACGCCATCGATCTCGTAGGCCGGGTCATGCCGGTGCTCGGCGTAATGCGCGATGTAGTCGCGGACGCCGTCGATTCCTGGCACGACCTTGTACAGGTCGCTGACCGGCAGGCCCCAGGACCGCAGCCGCTCATACCAGCCGGACTGGCTCTCCGGCGGGTCGGCCAGGCCATCGACCATCCCGACGCCGTGCAGGATCATGTTGAGCGCTCGTGATGCGGTGATCCGGGGGTCCTTCTGCCGCAGCGACCCGGCCGCCGAGTTACGCGGGTTCGCGAACGGCGCCTTCCCGGCCTCCGTGAGTCGCACGTTCAGGTCCTCGAACGCCTTCACCGGCAGGAACACCTCGCCGCGAACCTCCAGCGTGTCCGGCCAGCCCGAGCCGGACAACCGCGTCGGCACGGCCGCGATCGTCTTGACGTTCGGGGTCACGTCCTCGCCGGTGACTCCGTCGCCCCTGGTGGCGGCCCGCTGTAGCCGTCCCCTGCGGTAGACGAGGGCCACCGCCAGGCCGTCGATCTTCAGCTCGCACACGTACGGGCCGCCCCGGCCGCCAAGCCGCTCCGCGCGCGCCACCCAGGCATCGAGATCCTCGGCCGAGAACACGTTGTCCAGGCTCTCCATCCGCTGCAGGTGCTGCACCGCCGTGAACTCGGTCGAGATCATCCCGCCGACTCGCTGGCTGGCCGAGTCGGGCGTACGCAGCTCAGGAGTCTGCTCCTCGATGCTGACCAGTTCGCGCATCATCGCGTCGTACTCGGCATCGGAGATCAGCGGCGAGTCGAGCACGTGGTAGCGGTACTGGTGCTCAAGCAGCTCGGTCGACAGCTCCGCGTGCCGCTTCCTGGGATCTTGGTCCGCCATCGGGGGTACTCTCCTCGGTCCCTATTCGATCAGCACGGGTCGATCAGCTCGGGTTGATCATCTCGGGCGCGATTCGCGCCGCTTCTCGGCAGTGCTCGAGCGCGGCCCTCGCGGCTGCGGGGGACGCGCCCGCCAGCCCGCACGTCGGCGTGATCACGACCGAGGCAGCCAGCAGCTCAGGCGCCAGCCCTGTCTTGCGCCACAGCTCGACCACTGCCTCGGCGGTGTGCCTCGCGCGCAGCGGCGGTCCACTCACCAGCCGCTCCGTGGCCCATGTCGGTAGCGCCCCGACCATCAGCTCGACCCCGGCCTCGGCCAGTTCGGCCACCAGGTCGATATCGGCGTTGCTGAGCAGACCGAGATCGAAACCGATGCCCTTCGCGCCCGCATTGGCTATTTCACGGAACGAGGCGTGTCCGGCGCAGCAGTGCACCATCGTGCTGGCGACGCCCCCGGCGGCTGCGAGCACAGTTCCCAGTCGCTCGCTCGCGGTCACCGGCTCAAGCGCGCGGACGAAGTTGAGCCCGCTTGCCGTCGGAACCCGGCCGGCGAGCGCGGCCGGAAGCGACGGCTCGTCGAGCTGCAGGATCACGGCCGCGCCGGGAACTCGCTTGCGGACGTCGGCCACATGGGCGGCGAGCCCTTCCGCCAGCGAGGCGGTCAGGTCAGCCAGCGCTCCCTGATCGGACAGCGCGGGGTCCAGGCTGCGGGTCAGCTCGAGCGTCGCGGCCAGCGTGACCGGGCCGCTGGCCTGTATCTTGAGGACGCCTTCGTATCCCTCCGCGACTTCTTCGAGTGTGTCCAGGTCGTGGGAGAGAAACCCGGCCGCCCGGCTCGCGTCGCGACCGGGCCGTTCGGCCAGCTTCCAGCCCCCGGTCGTCGTTTGCACCGGCATGTCCAGGAGCAACGCGGCGCTCCGGCCGGTGAGGTCGGCCCCCGGTCCGCGGGCCGGCAGCTCGGGCAGGTAGGGCAGGTCAGGCAGCTCCCCGAACACCACCCGGCAGGCCTGCGCCGGGTCCGTTCCCGGCATCGAGCCGACACCAGTCGCGCTCGCCTCCGGCCAGGCGAATTGCTGGCTCTGCTTTTCCACGCTCAGAGCCTAATGGCGTGGGCCGACAGGCCGCGTGCTTGCGGCGAGCCGGGCCGCTGCCGCACCGCGCCCCCGCCGTCGCGGCGGTGCAGCAGCGGCGGTCAGGCGCGGCCCTCAGGCCGGTTACGACCTCGAGCTGGTGCTGTGCTCGCGCGAGCCATTGGATTCGTCCCGGCCGGTCACGCCGTTCTGTTCCTTGCGGACGTAGCGGCCGACGATGATTCGGGCGAACTGAGCCAGGGCGCTCGGCGCTTGCCTGTGCTCGAGGGTCATATAGCGCTCTTCCTGCCTGACGCCGATGATCACGATGACCGTGACCACCACGACAAGCCCGAACCCCGCTCCAGCGGCGAAAATGATCGCACCGAGTGCTGCCATTGCTGGCCTTACCTCCAACCAGCGTCGTCCTCTTTGGTCGAGTGGCCCGGCCTCACTGTTGGCTGGCGGGTCGTGATTCGCCGGCGAGTCGCGAACCCGGCGGTGACCAGAACTTGAGTCTCATCCCTATCAAACCTATAGTTCTAGCCATCCCTACATTTGGATCCTCTCCTAGGGTGACATGCCCGCGATTGGAGGGCAACAGCTCAAGCCCAAAGATTCGGATTGCTAGCCTGATTCCACTAGGTCCAGCTTTCTTCTTTGTAGGGATGTGAGGTACCTGGAGGTACGCGATGTTCGGCCCGCTTTACCGGCAGATAGCAGAAGACCTGCAGCAGCAGATCGAGGCCGGCGTCCTGACGCCGGGCCAGCGGCTCCCGACCGAGCCCGAGTTGCGTGAACGGTATGGCGCCTCCCGCAACACCGTGCGCGACGCGGTGCGCTGGCTCACCACGCGCGGGCTCGTGAGAACGAGGCCGGGACAGGGCACCTATGTCGTGGAGCGAGCGGAGCCGTTCATCACGACGTTGTCCGCGGATCCCGAGACCGGACTTGGCGGCGGCGAGGGCCAGGCCTTCGAGGCCGAGGTCGTGGTCCAGGGCAGGAGCCCGCGCGCCAGCAGGCCGCAGGTGGCCGTCCTCCAGGCGGCCGACGTGGTCGCCGAGGAGTTGCAGGTGCCGGTCGGCACCTCGGTCGTCTCCAGGCGCCAGGAGCGCTTCATCGATGGCGCACCGTTCTCGCTTCAGACGTCGTATTACCCGATGGCGCTCGTGCACGCTGGCGCGACCCAGCTGCTCGCGCCCGAAGCGATCCATCCCGGTACCAGCGCGTACCTGGAGGAGGTGCTCGGCTTGCGGCAGGCCAGGTATAGCGACCTGATCACCGTCAGGACCCCGACCGTCACCGAGACGCTGTTCTTCGAACTGCCCGACAGCGGCCGGGTCTCGGTGTTCGAGACGTTCAGGACGGCCTTCGACACCGAGGACCGGCCGTTCAGGCTGACGGTCAGCGTGTTCGCTGCGGATCGGAACGAGTTCGCCGTGTTCTCCGGGGTAGTCCCGGCGCAGGCCCGCATGATGAGGAGCCCGAGATCGGCCGAGGCCGGGACGGGCCGCGATGCCTGATCCCCTTTACCGTCAGATCGCCGACAGTTTGCAGCGGGACATCGAGGCCGGCAGGCTCGCGGAGGGCGACCAGCTGCCGACCGAGCAGGAAATCTCTGATACCTGGGGCGCGTCGCGAAGCACCGTGCGCGACGCGATCAAGCAGCTGACCACGAGGGGACTGGTCGAGGCCCACCCGGGCCAGGGCACCTTCGTCCGGCCCAAGATCACCCCGATCGTCACCAGCCTGTCCGCGACCCATGACCTCGGCACCGGCGAGGAGGCTCAGTACTACATTGACGTGCGCCGACAGCAGCGCGCGCCCCGGAGCACGGTCCCGCGGATAGAGATACAGCCGGCTACGAAACTCGTGGCCGTCGAACTGCGCCTGGCACCGGGCAGTCAGGTAGTGCTGAGGCACCAGCAGCGATTCGTCGACGACGAGCCCTATTCGCTGCAAACCTCTTTCTACCCCATGGAACTGGTTACGGTCCGCGGCGCGAGTCGGCTGATCGAGGCTGTTGACATCAAGGAGGGGACGGTTCAGTATCTGCGCCGCGAGTTCGGTATCGAACAGGTGGGCTACCGGGATGTCATCACGGTTCGGACGCCGGGGGCCACCGAGACGAGTTTCTTTAAGCTCCCCGAAGACGGGCGTGTCGCCGTATTCGAGAACTTTCGCACCGCATATGATCAGCACGGCGAGCCGATAAGGCTGACTGTCACAGTGTATCCGGCTGATCGGAATTGGTTTGAAATCAAGGTCACTATTCCAGCCGGCGGGTAGGGTCGAGGCGGAGCCCGGTGAGCGGGCAACTCCCCTCGATAGCCCTCGGGGCATGTCCGAAAAGCTCTAAGCTAGGCTTCCACCCAGCGAAGCGCCAGGCTACGCCAATGCCGTCGCGGCCTTTTGGCTAAGCGCTCGTCCGCACCAGCCAGCGACCAGCAGAAAGTGGCAAGCCTGATGCTTCATGTCCGCCCCGCTGAGAACGATGACATGCCGATCATCCTCGGCTTCATCGACGAGGCGGCGGCCTGGCTGGCTGACAAGGGCACCGACCAGTGGTCGAAGCCCTGGCCGGATGAGCGTCGGCGTGACAAACGGGTCAGGCGCGGCATCCGTGACAAGTGCACGTGGATGGTCGAGGACGACGGCCGCCCGGTCGCCACGATCTCGTGCCGACCGCGGGGCAATCCCAAACTCTGGACCGATGCGGAGAGCACCGATCCTGCCGTTTACGTCTCGCGGCTCATTGTATGCCGCGATTATGGCGGCCAGGCTATCGGCAATGAACTGTTCGACTGGGCGGGCAAGTGGGCGGCCGCGCAATACGGCGCCGGCTGGATCAGAATAGACGTGTGGACAACGAATACGATGCTGCACGAATATTACGAGAAGCGCGGATTCTCCTATATCAGAGAGTGCGACTACGTCGACTACCCCTCGGCCATGCTTTTCCAGAAGCCAACTGCCGGCATTACAGACGCTGACGTGCCGCGCCTGCGGGAGGTACCGACGCTCGTTCGGCCGACATCGCTTCGCCCGTCGTTAGTGCGCTCGGCTCGGCAGCGGAGGCCCGCCCGGCGGCCGGCGGCAGTCGTGGCGCCCCGGCTCGCGGCGCGCTTGCTGCCGACGCATCAGGACCGCCGATCACCCGGTCGGGGCTGAGTCCCGGCGATGGTGGCGGAGCCGAGGACGGCATCACCTTCGTAGAAAACGGCGGCCTGGCCCGGGGCGATCCCGCGGGCCGGCGCAGACAGCGTGATCCTGACGGCCGGGCCCTCGGCCTCGCAGACGGCCGGATACGCCTCACCATGCGCGCGCAACTGAACCTGGCAGTCAAGCGGCCCGCGCGGCGGCTCGCAGCCCGACCAGACCGGCTTGCTCGCCTCAATCTCGAACACGTCGAGCGCATCGGCGGGTCCGACGGTCACCGTCCGGGACACCGGCTCGATGCTCAGCACGAACCGCGGCCTGCCATCGGGCGCGGGCCGGTCGATGTGCAGGCCCTTGCGCTGGCCGATGGTGAAGCCGAAACTCCCGTCGTGGGTGCCGAGCACGGTCCCCTCGGTGTCGACAATGTCGCCTGGCGCGCGACCAAGCTGGCTCTGCAGGAAGCGGCGGGTGTCGCCGTCGGCAATGAAGCACACGTCGTGGCTGTCCGGCTTGTCGGCCACGCCGAGGCCATGGTCGGCCGCCTCCTTCCGCACCTGCTCCTTCGTGCTGCCGCCAAGGGGGAACATGGCCCGGCTCAGCTGCCCGCTGGTCAGTACCCCGAGCACGTACGACTGATCCTTGGCGGCGTCGACGCTGCGCACTAGCCGGCGGAGGCCGGCCGCGCCAGGCACGGGCTCGAGGCCGGCGTAGTGCCCGGTGCAGACCGCGTCGAATCCCAGGGCCACGGCCCGGTCGAGCACGGCCTCGAACTTGATCTTCTCGTTGCAGCGCAGGCACGGATTGGGTGTGTGCCCGGCGGCGTACTCAGCGACGAAGTTCTCGACGACGTCGGCGTGGAACCGTTCGGCCATGTCCCAGACGTAGAAGGGGATGCCGATGACGTCCGCGGCGCGGCGGGCGTCGCGGGCGTCCTCGAGCGTGCAGCAGCCGCGCGCGCCAGTCCGGTAGGAACTCGGGTTGCGCGACAGAGCCAGATGCACGCCGGTGACATCGTGACCGGCCTCGGCGGCCCTGGCCGCAGCCACCGCCGAGTCAACGCCGCCCGACATCGCGGCCAGCACACGCAGAATAGTCATCGCGTCCAGGATATGCAGTGGCGGCCGGGAGCGATGACGATGCCGTGCTGGCCGGGCCGACGATGAGGGATCTGTATGCGGAGTTGGCGGTCACCGAGCGGCGCGGCGGGCCCGGTCCACGACCTCGCCAATGACCGCGCCCAGGGCATCCACGTCCGCCTGCTCACTGCAGTGTCCGAGCGAGAAGCGCAGCGAACCGCGCGCCCGCGCCTCGTCGGCGCCCATCGCCAGCAGCACATGGCTGGGCTGGGCGACGCCCGCGGTGCACGCGGAACCGGTCGAGCAGGCGATGCCCTTGGCGTCGAGGAGCATCAGCAGAGCGTCGCCCTCGCAGCCGGGAAACGAGAAGTGAGCGTTCCCGGCCAGGCGCCCTGGTCCGGGCGGCGCGCCGTTCAGCACGGCGTCCGGGACCGCCGCCTTGACCTGCGCGATCAGGTCATCACGCAAGGCCGACTGCCGCTTGGCCTCCTCGGCGCTCCGCTCGCGGGTCAGCTTGACGGCCACCGCGAACGCCCGGATCGCAGGCACATCGAGCGTGCCCGACCGGACATCGCGCTCCTGGCCGCCGCCGTGCAGGACGGGGACAGGCTCCACGCCCTTAGCCAGCAGCAGCGCTCCGACGCCGACCGGACCGCCGATCTTGTGCGCCGTGATGGTGAGCGCGGTCGCCCCGGTCGCCGAAAGGCTGACCGGCAGCTGGCCTGCGGCCTGGACGGCGTCGCTGTGGAACGGGATTCCGTGCTCTTGAGCGAGC
>JASHUE010000539.1:0-10981 GCA_030040195.1 Streptosporangiaceae bacterium
GTCCGGCCCGCCCCCGGCCCGCTCAGCCCTGCCCGCCGCAGAAACAGCCAGGTAGTCAGCATGCGGGCGCGGACGTGACTAGTGCCAGACGGGGGGATGACCCCCCGAACCTGCTGCCGGCACGAGCTTGCGACCTGCTCGTAATCGGCGCCGGCCCGGCCGGGATGGCGGCGGCCGCGATGGCCGCCGGGCAGGGGCTGCGCACGCTCGTGCTGGACGAGCGCCCTGCCCCCGGCGGCCAGGTGTACAAGCAGCCGGGCCTGGGCTTCCGCATTCTCGATCCCACCCGGATTGGCCGCGACTACCTGCGTGGCACGGAACTTGCCCGCCGGGCCCGCGAGAGCGGCGCCGAACTGCGCGCGGGCACCGAGGTCGTCGCGCTCCAGGGCACCGACGCGGTTGTCGTCGAGGGCGGCACTTCTTATCCGGTGCAGGCGCGGCGACTGCTGATCGCGGCCGGCGCGCACGACCGGCCAGTAGCGTTCCCCGGCTGGACCCTGCCAGGCGTGGTCACGGCCGGCGGAGCCCAGGCACTGGTGAAGGCGTCGCGGGTCGTGCCGGGAAACCGGGTCGCGTTCGCGGGCAGCGGCCCGCTGGCGCTGGCGTTCCCGGCCCAGCTACGGCACTACGGCGTGAACGTGGTGCTGGTCCTGGAGTCCGGGCCCCCGCCCGGACTCGCCGCGCTGGCGGGGATCGCGCGGGCAGCTGCGGGGAACGGCGAGCTGCTGCGGGACGCGGCGGGCTATCGCTGGCAGCTGGCCCGGCACCGGGTTCCGGTGCGCTACCGGCGCATCATCGTCGCGGCCGAAGGTGACGGGCGCGTCGAGCAGATCGTGCACGCGGCCGTCGACGCGGCGTGGCGGGTGGTGCCGGGAACGCAGCAGCGAGTGGCGGTAGACACGATCTGCCTCGGTTACGGCTTCGTTCCGGCCGACGAGCTGTTGCGGCTGGCCGGCTGCGCGTTCGGCTATGACGAGGACCTCGGCGGGACGATCGTGCAGCGCGACGACTGGACCCGCACCAGCGTGCCCGGCGTGCTGGCCGCCGGCGATGTGGCCGGCGTGCGCGGCGCCCTGTCGGCCGCCGACCAGGGCTGCCTCGCCGGACTGCGGGCTGCCGCCGACCTCGGCGCGGTGACCGAGGCGGAGGCCAGCCGACTGGCCCGGCCGGTGCGGGCGAGGCTGGCGCGCAAGGAACGGTTCCGGGCCGCGCTCGCCCCGCTGTACACGGTCGGGCCGGGAATCTACGAGCTGGCGACGCCGCGGACCGTGGTCTGCCGGTGCGAAGAGGTGACCAGGGCCGACCTGGACGCCGCCATCGGCTCGACCGGCGACGTCAACGTGATCAAGAGCTACACCAGGGCCGGGATGGGACTGTGCCAGGGCCGGAACTGCCGGAGGCAGGTGGCCGCGCTGGTCGCCGCCAGCACCGGCACGGCCATAGCGGACGTGCCGCTCCCGACCGCGCGGCCGCCCGCCCGGCCGGTAGCGCTAGCGGCGCTGGCCGACGACTCGGTCCGCGACGAGGGGCTGTTCATCCGTGACTAGCCTTCATCCGCGGGGGATTCCGGGGGGTCGTCCCCCCGGGCCAGCACAGCCCGCCGCCGCATCGGGGGGTCCGGCCGGTCGTCCCCCCGGGCCAGCACAGGCGCCCCCCCTGCTGCCTGCCGCCGCCGACCTGGCCAAGGTGCTGCCGGCCAGCACGGACGTCGCCGTCATCGGCGGCGGCCTGGCCGGATGCGCGCTGGCGTACTACCTCGCCCGCGCCGGGGTGGACGTGGTGGTGGTCGAGCGCGGTGAGCTGAACCGGGAGGCGTCGGGCACCAACGCCGGCAGCTTCCACTTCCAGATCGCGATCCATCAGCTCTCCGGCTCCGACGACGACGCCGACACCGCCCGGTTGCACGAGGACGTCCGGCTGCACGCCGACGCCGCCGACGTGTGGTCAGGGCTGGAGGATGAGCTGTCAGCCGACCTCGGCGTGCACGTCACCGGCGGACTCATGGTGGCCGAGAACCGGGACGAGCTGCGCACGCTGATCCGCAAGCAGCGGATCGAGCGGGCCGCGGGGCTGGAGACCGAGCTGCTCACCGGCCGGGAGCTGCGCGACTTCGCGCCGTACCTGGCCGACGACCTGACCGGCGCGGTGTACTGCGGACGGGAGGGGCACGCCAACCCGCTGCTGGCCGCGCCCGCGTTCGCCGCCCGCGCGATCGAGGCCGGGGCGCTGATCCGCACCCACGCGCCGGTCCTCGGCGTGGAGGAAGCCAGCGGACCCGGCAGCACCCGGTTCCGGCTCCGGACCGGGGCTGGCGACATCGCTGCGGTCCGGGTGGTCAACGCGGCCGGCGCCTGGGCCCCCGACGTGGCCGCGCTCAGCGGGCTGAGCTTGCCGGTCTACTCCGACGGGCTGCACGTCAACGTCACCGAACCGCGGGAGCGGATCCTCACGCCGATGGTGCAGCACATCGGCCGGCGGCTGACGCTGAAGCAGGCGGCGAACGGCACCTTCATCATCGGCGGCGGCTGGCCGGCCCGGCCGGAGCGGCCGCCGGGGCGGTACTCCGTGCGGTGGGATAGCGCGGCGGGCAACACTGCGGTCGCGGTGCGGGTGATCCCGGCCCTGCGCGACGTGCGGGTCATGCACATGTGGACGGGGGTCATCGCGTTTACCGACGACCTGCTGCCGGTGGTCGGCGAGTACCGCAGCTTGCCGGGTTATTACCTCTGCCTGGCTTCCACCGGCTTCACCCTCGGGCCCATCATCGCCCGGACGCTCGCCGAGCATCTGGCGGGCCGGCCCGGCGGCCGGCTGCCCGCGAAGTACGCACCGGACCGGGTCGCCGCACTGACCCGCGGCTGACGACAAGGAGCACAGCATGGACCGGAATGACGTCGACTGGAAGGGCTACTGGGCCTCGTGCCCGACCCCGTTCCGTTCCGAGGACGAAAGCCTGGATACCGACACGCTCCGCAAGCTGCTTGAGTACTACGTCGGCTGCGGGCTGCACGGCGTCCTCATCAACGGGACGGTCGGCGAGTGGTTCTCGCAGACCGAGAGCGACCGCAAGGCAGTGGCCGAGACCGCGGTCGAGCAGGTCGCCGGGCGGATGACCGTGGTCATCGGATGCACCGCGTACACCGCCAGGGAGATCGCGGGCTACGGCCGGCACGCGATGGCGGCGGGGGCGGACGGCATCGAGGTCAGCGCTCCCCCGTACTCCAAGCCGTTCCCTGACGAGATCGTCCGCTACTACCAGGACGTGTCCGAAGCGGTGGACGGCCCGCTGATGGTCTACAACTGGCCGCACGGCACCAACGTCGAGATCACGCCTGACCTCGCCGACCGCCTGGTGGACATCCCGGCCGTCGTCGCGGTCAAGGACAGCACGCCGAACGCCGACCAGTTCTTCGAGACCACGCGGCGCATCGTGGGCCGGGCCAGGGTCTTCGGGCCGTTCATGACCGCCCGCGGGCTGCAGGAACTGCGGGCGCACGGTGGCGACGGGTTCATCGGCGGCGGCAGCCTCTTCGGCGCCGCCGATGCCGAGTTCTGGAACGCCTACTGGCGGGGCGACTACGCCATCTGCGAAGAGTACGCGCGGCGGAACGAGGAGCTTTTCCCGAAACTGTGGCTGCCGGGCGGCTGGGCTGGCGTGCACGGCGCTTACCAGAGCGAGCTGAAGGCGATCATGGCCATGCTGGGGCAGCCCGGCGGCACCGTGCGGCGGCCGCGGCTGCCGGTCACCGACGCCGCCGCCCTGACCGAGATCCGGTCGGCGCTGACATCGTCCGGGCTGCTGCCCGGCTGAGACTTCGCGCGGCCGGGCCGGGAAATCTAAGCTAGCCGCGCGGCAGGAGAGAGGGAACGACATGTTCGCTGGAGTCGACCACGTCGGCATCGGAGTCGCCGACATGGACACTGCCCTGGAGTTCTTCCGCGAGCGGATGAGCTTCAGCCGGGTGCTCTTTGACTACACCGGTGACCTGCCGGGGCTGGAGGACCTGACCCACCGCAAGCGCACCAGGGCCAGGGTGGCGATGCTGGCCAGCGCCAACATGACGCAGCTTGGGCCCGGCAAGATCAAGCTCGTGCAGACCCTCACCGGCGGCGGCACCCCGCCGATGGCACCGGGCGCGTGCTACGGCGAGGTCGGCATCTGCGAGGTCTGCGTGCACGCAACCGACGTGCCGGCGGTGCACCAGCGACTGCTGGAACAGGGCTGCAAGGAGCTGATGGAGCCAATCAGCGCGAAGGTGACGCCGTTCGACCTCGATGTGGACCTGTCCTACGTAGCCGACCCTGGCGACGGCAAGATCGAGGTTCTCGAGTGGCGCGGGATCTGGCAGCGGCTGGCTGATGAACCCCGCCTCGAAGGCGTCAACCACGTCGCGTTCGGCGTCTCCGACATGGCCGTGACCCGGGAGTTCTACGCCGGGTTCGGCTTCAGTCAAAGCCGCCTGGTGCTGGAGTCCGACGGCTACTTCGAGCCGATGCGGCCCTGGTACGACCGGGAGATGCCGCGCCAGCACATGATTCTCGTGCTGCCAAGCCAGGGCGCCGGCATCGAGCCGGTCCAGTTGCGCGAGGAGATCATGGACTGCCGCGGCGAGTGGGGGCACCTCGGGCCGATGGAATTCGCCATCGGCGTGACCAACCTGGACCAGGCCTGTGCCCAGCTGCGGGCATCCGGCCTGGAATTCCGCAGCGACCCGCAGACGGTGGACGTGGGGACCGGTGAGTGGCGGTACGCCTATTTCACCGACCCGGACGGGCTCTACGTCTCGCTGGTCGAGCCGCGTTACTGACCGCCGCGACACTAAGGAGTGCCCGCCAATGCCCGACTACCGTTCCCGCCAGGCCGCTTTCGCCTCGCACATGTCAGCGTCCGGCACCGACCTCGCGTTCCTGCCGGTATCGGCGGACCTGGAGTACCTCACCGGCCTGCGCCGCCGGGTGCTGACGTTCGGCAACATCGAGTACGCGCACAGCTGGGTCACCGGAGCCTTCCTCTCCCCCGGCCGGGATCCCGTGTTCGTGCTGCCGCGGATGGTGAAGGAGTTCGACCTGCCTGAGGGGATCACCGGCGAGGTGGTCCTGGTGAATGAGCGCGATGACGGCGAGGCGATCTTCGGCCGCGTCGCGACGTCCTTCGGCCCGGTCCGCCGGATCGGCGTCGGCGCGCGGACCTGGGCCGACACGATTCTGCAGCTTCAGTCGGCGCTGCCGGGTGCTGCGCTCGGCAGCGCGAGCACGCTGATCAACCTCATGCGCCGGGTGAAGAGCCCCGAGGAGCTCGCGGCCATGGCGGGCGCCAGCCGCATCGCCACCCAGGTGATGGGAGAGGTGACGCCTGAGGTCACCGCCGGAGTTCTGGAACTCGAGCTGGCCCGCGACATCAACTACCGGATGGGCCTGATGGGGACCAGGGCGCCCTCGTTCGACACCGGCGTCTGGAGCATGGGACCGGCGACGGAGCGAGACGCGACCGTGCGGATCTCGGCCGGGCCGGTCGAGCCGGGCGTCGGCGTGTCCTTCGACTTCGGCGCCGAAGTCGACGGCTACTGCTCTGACTTCGGCCGGACCGTGCACGTCGGCCAGGCGTCGGCTGAGTTCCGCCGCGTCTACGACACCGTGATGGAAGCGCAGGCCGCGGGCATCCGCGCTGCCCGCCCCGGCGTGCCCGCGTCGGCCGTGCACGCCGCCACCCGGCAGGTGATCGTGGACGCCGGTCTGGGCGACTGGTTCCGGCACCGGACCGGGCACGGCATCGGCCTGGACGTGCACGAGAAGCCGTTCATCTCGGAGGAGGACGACACCCCGCTGGAAGCCGGCATGACCTTCACGATCGAGCCTTCGGTGTTCCGGCCGGGTCATTACGGCGCCCGGGTTGAGGACGTCGTGGTGTGCGAGGAAGGCGGGGGCCGGAAGCTGAGCGAGTATCCAATCGACATGGTCGAGCAAGAGTGAAAGGGCCTCGCTGCGCCGGGGACCGACAGGGTACAGCGCGGCAGTACGGCAACGGAGGTGCCAGGTGACGACCGGGATGCATGTCGGCGCCGCTCCGCCACTGGTGGCCGACGGCGAGTGGATCATCCGCGGCGCCGACGTCCTGGACGTCGGGACGGGCGACACCGCGCGGCGAGACATCGGCGTCGCCGGGGGACTCATCGTTCCCGTCAAGGACGTGCCCGACGCGACCGAGGTAGACGCCGCCGGCCTGACGGTGCTCTTCGGCCTGTGGGACTGCCACGCGCATCCTGGCAGCCTCATGTACGACCCGTCCGGTCAGGGCTACTTCGAAGGGCCGGCCGAGTGGGCGGTGCGAGCCGGCCACAACCTGATGGCGGCCGCGCAGATCGGGATCACCGGCGTGCGCGCGACCGCCGAGGCGAGCCGGGTGGACCTGGCCTGGTCCCGCGCATTCGAGGCCGGTCAGTACGCCGGACCGCGGCTGCGCTGCGCTGGCGCGGGCATCCGGACGACCGGCGGGCACGGTACGGCGTTCCCCCGCCGTGCGATTGAGGTCGAGTGGGAGATCGCCGCCGACGGCCCGGCCGAGATGCGGCGCGCGGCCCGCTCGCTCATCGAGCAGGGCGTCCACTGGATCAAGGTCATGCTGACCGGTGGCCTGTACAGTGCTCACGAGACGGTGGAGGACGCGCAGCTCACCGACGACGAGCTCGACGCAGTGCTGGACATCGCGACCCGGCGCGGTATCCCCGTGGCCGCCCACTGCGGCAGCGCGCGGGTGGCCGAGCGCTTCGCGCAGGCCGGCGGCCGCTCGGTGGAGCACGGCTACGCCCTGGACGAGAGGGCAGCCGCTGCGATGGCCGCGGCCGGCACCTGGCTGGTGCCCACTATCGGCGTCACCCACGACCAGGAGATGATGCTGGCCGACGGCTGGCCCGACCACGCCCGGCTCCGCGCCCACAGCTCGGCGGCCCGGCACGCCGAGGCCATGCTGGCCTGCGCCGAGGCCGGGGTACGGATCGCCACCGGAGCTGACCTCAACCCGATCGGCCCGCGGTTGCATGCCGAGCTCCTGCTGCTCCAGCAAGCCGGGCTGACCCCGCTCCAGGTCCTGCATGCCGCCACGACCGGCGGCCGGGCCCTCAACGGGCTGGGCGACGCGACCGCGCCCGAGCCGGGTGCGGCCGCCGACCTGATCTTCACCGAGGGCAACCCGCTCGAAGAGTGGAGCGTCCTGGCCGCGCCTCGCGCGGTCATGACCTTCGGCCGCTTCGTCAAGACACTCGCATAGCCCGCCCCGGGACGCCTGCTGCCGGTGTCAGGTACCCGTTCCCACCCCAGCGGCGGCAGGTTCGGCTTCGGCGTAGAGATCGCGCACGCCGGACACGCCGCGCTGGCGGGAGCGGATGAGGTAGACGGCGATAGCGATGCCGATGACGACCCAGGCGATCACGATGGGCGCGACGAGCGTCTCCGGCCAGGCCAGCGGGGTGACGAACCGGAAGGCCTTGATGCCGAAGGTGGCAAGGAACGCCGGGACGAAGCACACGACCACCAAGAGCGCGGGCACGCCGTGGCGCAGCCAGGAGAACTCGCTCCGGTAGCGGCGCCAGTACAGCGTCACGCACGTGATCGCCGCCACGATGTAGAGCGCGATGATGATGCCGCTGGTGATGGTCAGCAGGAAGTCGGCTGCCACGCCGGGTCCCCAGACCGCCGCCGTGATGATCGCCGCCACGAGCGCCGCGATGGTGGTCAGCCATTGAGCCGGGCCCGGTACCTTCTGCCGGTTGATCGCGGCGAGCTGGTCGGGCAGCACCCCCGCGCGAGACATCGCGAACAGCGTCCTGGTGGTAGTGATGTTGCAGGCGTTGCAGCAGGCCGTGACGGAGTTCACGATCGCCAGGAAGACGATCACCCAGCCCACGCCCCACACGTCGCGGGCCAGCTGGTCCCACGGCGCGCCGTTGCCGTAAGTGGCGAAGCCCGACGTCATTTTCGCCGGCCCGAAATAGACGGTCGATGCGTAGGTAGCGAGGATGAAATAGACGAGGATCCCGGCCACCGCGAGCAGCATGCCCGACTTCACCGAGACCCTGGGATGCTTGGCTTCCTCGCCGAGCACGACCGCGCTCTCGAAGCCCTGGTAAGCGAGGATCGTCAGGACCGCGGCGGCGATGATGCCGGAGAACCCGTGGTAACCGGGACCGTTGGCGAAGTGCGTGGTGAAAACCTGCAGGGTGTTGTGGCCGCCGGCCGCAAAGATGAGCCAGATCGACAGGATCGCGAACACGAGCACCTCGATCGTGCCAAGGATCGCGCCGAGCCGCGTGCCGCGATTGGCCCGCCGCAGGCCGTTGAAGGTCACGAAAGCGGCCAGGGCGATGGTGATGACTACCCACACGGCCGTGGTGTTCCAGTGCCAGCTGGCATTCAGCTGGTTCGCGACGAACCCGGCCAGCAGCAGGTAGATGCCCGCAACGTCGGCGAGCAGGCACAAGACATACACCCAGCCGGCGATGAAGCCGACGCTGGGCCCGAGGCCGTTAGCGATGAACGTGAGGATCCCGCCTGAGCTGGGCAGTTTGCCCGCCATCTCGCCGAGCAGCCAGGCTGTGCTGAAGCAGCCGATGAAGATGAAGATCACCACCAGCGGCAGCGCGCCGCCGGCGAACACGACCACGAACGGCAGTACCAGGGCCAGCGAGGTGCCGGGGCTGATGTAGGTCAGCGACTGGAACAGGACCTCGGTGAATCCGACGCTCTCGCTCGCGAGTGTGCTCACCTTGTCCGAGTCGGCCGTGGCGTCTTGCGGGAGTGCGCTCATCTGTGTGCTCCCTCAGGTCTGCTAGCGCGATGTGGTCTGGATGGTGCCGAGGTCAACCGGGAGGCCGACGCCCGTGACGTACCGGGAAGCATCGGAAGCGAGGAAGAGGACCGCCTGGCTGACGTCCTCTGGCTCGACGTAGGGCAGCGGCATGGCGTTGTGCGCATAAAAGCCCGACATCGCCTCCTCGCGCGTGGGGTTCTCCAGGTCGGGCCGGTAGATGCGGTAGGAGGGGTCGTTGTGGATCATGGGCGTGTTGACAGTGGAGGGGAGGATCGCGTTTGCGCGGACGAAGTAGGGCCCGAGGTCAAGCGCGAGTGAGCGGGTCAGCCCCATGACGCCGTGCTTGGCCGCGTTGTAGTGCGGCATCCAGCCGAGGGCCTTCACGCCGCAGGTCGAGCTGATCAGCACTAGTGAGCCCGACTTGCGCTCGATCATCTGCGGGATCGCGAAGCGGACTGTGTTGAACACCCCGGTCAGGTTGATGTCGATCATGTCAGCCCAGGTCTGGTCGTCCATCTCCCAGACCGAGCCGGGCGTCCAGATGCCCGCGTTGGCGACGACGATGTCGATCTTCCCGAAGGTACTGAGCGCCAGTTCGGTCGCGGCGCGCATGTCCGCCGACGACCGCACGTCCCCCACGAACGTCTCGACCTGCCGGCCGGCGGCCGTGACCAGCTTGGCTGTCTGCGCCAGGTCGTCGGGCGTGCTAAGCGGATAGGCCACGCTCCCGACCGGACCGCACAGGTCCACCGCCACGATGTCTGCGCCCTCGCCGGCGAGCACGGCGGCATGCGAGCGGCCCTGGCCACGCGCAGCGCCAGTGATCAGGGCTACCTTGCCCTCGAGCCTTCCTGCCATACCCACCACCTAATGTGTACGGCATACGAGCATCTGACCGTATGATGTATAAGTCGAGGGAACGGTGTCAAGGACCTCAGGTCAACAGACCGTGCGCCGCGGATGGTGCGCACGAGTATGCGCACTTACAATCGGTTGGCAGGTACCACGGGTGCCAGGAGGCAGCGCCTGATAACCGGGGGACTGACGCCCGTTCCACAAAGGCTTTGGCCAGGTCGCTGCTGCCCGAAAGGAAGATCCCGCCATTGGCTCGGGTACAGAAGCTCATCGACACAGACCCTGATGCCCAGGGCGAGTTCGTCCAGTCCCTGGAGCGCGGGCTGGCAGTCATCCGCGCGTTCGGGTTCCGCCGGGTCAGCCTCACGATCACCGATGTGGCCGAAGCGACCGGGCTGACCCGCGCCACCGCGCGCCGTTTCCTGCTGACGCTCGTGCGCATGGGCTACGTTCGCAACGATGGGCGCGAGTACTGGCTGCGGCCCCGCGTGCTGGAACTCGGCTACGCCTACCTGTCCGGCATCGAGCTGCCCGAGGCGGCTAGGCCCTTTATGGACGAGCTGGTGGACGAGGTCGGCGAATCCACCTCGATTGCGGTCCGCGACGACGACGACATCGTGTACGTCGCCCACGTGGCGCCCCAGCGGGTCATGACGATCAATGTGCCGGTCGGCGGGCGCGATCCGCTCTTCTGCACCGCGCTGGGCCGGGTGCTGCTGGCGGCCGAGCCTGCCGACGACATCGACCGGTACCTGAAGTCCGCCGAGCTGACGGCCTACACCGGGGCCACGATCACCAGCCCGGCTAGGCTGCGGCAGGCCCTGGCCAGGGTCGAGGCGGATGGCTACTCGCTCGTCGAGGACGAGCTGGAGGACGGCCTCGTTGCGCTGGCGGTCCCCATTCACGATGCCGCGGGCACGGTGATCGCGGCGATGAACGTCTGCTCCTACTCGCTACGCACGAGTCCAGTGGAGCTGGTCAGTCGTGGCCTGCCACTGCTGCGCAAGGCCGTCGCTAGCATCGAGGCCGAGGTTCGGGTCGCGATTCAGCTCAGCATCTGACCGCACGCTCGCCCGCTGTTCCCTGAGCCAGGCCCGGCGCGCAGGCGAACAGGCGTTGATCCTCGACCACAACAGCCGTCAGCGCCCTGCGGCGGCCTCGCCGCGGGCCGGGTCATCAGAAGCGCCGCCGCCCGCGGTGTGGCTTGGCTCCGGTGCCGGACCGGGCGGCGCGTTCGGCTGCGACGGACGACCGCCGATGAAGTCCTCCCAGTCTGCCTGCACCGGTTTCCAGCGGCGGTCGAAGGCCGCGGCCCGGCGGGTG
>JASHUE010000540.1:0-4178 GCA_030040195.1 Streptosporangiaceae bacterium
CCCGCCAGGATCAGCTCGAGCGCGTCCAGCCCAGTCCGTACCCCGCCCATCCCGATGATCGGGACATTCGGCAACGCCTCCCTGACCTGCCAGATGCACCTCACCGCGATCGGCCGGATGGCCGGCCCGGACAGCCCGCCAGTGAGGCCGGCCAGGCGCGGCCGCATGGTGCCGGTATCGATCACCATGCCCAGCAGCGTGTTGATCATCGACAGGCCGTCGGCGCCGGCCTTCACGCACGACTTGGCGACCGTCACGATGTCCGTAACATCGGGCGACAGCTTGGCAAAGACCGGAATATCGTAACGAGCTCGGGCCCGGACTGCCTCGATGACGGCCGCTGCAGCGCCCGGGTCGCAGGCAAAGACCTGGCCCCGGTCCTCGACGTTCGGGCAGGAGATGTTGACCTCAATCGCGGTGACGCCGGCGGCGTCTGAGAGTCGGGCGGCCAGGTCGGCGTACTCCGCGACCGTGCCGCCGGCAATGGAGACGACGGCCCGGGCGCCGCGCGACAACAGCCAGGGCAGGTCACGCTGCAAGAACGCGTCGATGCCGGGGCCCTGCAGCCCGATCGAGTTCAGCATGCCGCTGGGCGTCTCGGCCATCCGCGGCGTCGGCCGGCCGGCCCGCGGGCCGGTCATGACCGACTTGGTGACGATCGCGCCGATCTTGGATACATCCATGAACTGCGCCAGCTCGCGACCGGAGCCGGCACAACCAGATGCGGTCAGGATCGGGTTGGGCAACTCGACATGGCCGAGCCTGGTTCGCAGGTCAACTGCCATGGCCGGGCCTCCTGCCGTGGGTCTGGTCAGCGCCGGGCCCGGTCCGCTTTCTCTGCGCGGTGCCTGCGCCCCCATTATCCGCCTGCGCCGCCCGGCGCGAGCGTGGCTCCCAGCCGGGGGCGCCGAACGCGTCGAACGGGATGGTGCCCACGTCGTCCCAGCGGACCTGCTCGCCGCGGAAGACCGGCCCGTCCACGCATGAGCGCGACATCCGGGTGATCCCGTCGCTGCCGATGACCGGCAGCACGCAGGTCATGCACACGCCGACGCCGCAGGCCATGGCCTCCTCCACGGCCGCCTGCACCGGGATGTCATAGCGCCCGGCCAACGCGGTGATCTGGCGCAACATCGGCATCGGACCGCAGGCGTAGATCACGTCGGTCCTGGCCTCGTGGATCACCTGGTCGAGCATGTCGGTAACCAGGCCGCGGGAGCCAAGCGAGCCGTCCTCGGTCGTGATCGTCGCGGTGCGTCCGGTGCGGCGCGCGGTGAGCGCGCCGAAGACCCGGTCTCCGGTGCCCGCGCCGAGCAGGAAGTCGACCTGGCACCGCCGCTCGCGCAGCCGGTCGGCCAGCGAGAACAGCGGCGCGCTGCCGTAACCGCCACCGATCAACAGGCAGCTCGCCGGGTCGCGTGGCAGCGGGAAGGGCCGGCCGAGCGGGCCGGTCACGTCCAGCACGTCCCTGGCCCGGCGCTCGGCCAGCCACTGGGTACCGCGGCCTTGTATGGCGAAGACGAACTCGACGGTCCCGCCGTGGTCGCCGCGCACATCGTGAATCGAGAATGCCCTGCTGAGCAGCATGGACGTATCCGGCCCGCCGACGGCGAGCGTGATGAACTGGCCCGGCCTGAACCGCGCCGCGATCGCCGGGGCGACCAGGGTCATGGCGTAATACGCGTCAACGCGGCGGACCGTGAGCACGGTCCCGCGTACCTGCACGGGCCCGGCCTGCGCTTCCATATCACCAGGATTCATGACGTGCACCGCATCATCTCGTCCGGCGCTGCGCTGCGGGCGCGCCGCGAAGGCGCGCCGCGTGCTCCTGCAGCGACCGCACCCCCACCTCATCCCTGTCGATGGCCTCGATGCCCTGCACGGCGGCGGCCAGTCCCTGCACGGTCGTGATGCACGGGACACCGCGGCGCACGGCGGCGGTCCGGATTTCGTACCCGTCCCGGCGGAATCCCGACTGACCGGGCCCGCCGAACGGCGTGTTCACGATCAGATCTACCTGACCGGCCAGGATGCGCTCCACGATAGTGGGCTCGCCATCGGGACCTGGCCCCTCACTGTGCTTGCGCACGATCGTGGCGTGTACTCCGTTGCGGCGCAGGACCTCGCCGGTTCCTCTCGTGGCCCAGATCTCGAAGCCCAGGTCGGCCAGTCGCTTGACCGGGAAGATCATGCTGCGCTTGTCCTTGCCCGCTACCGAGACGAAGGCGCGGCCCTTCACCGGCAGCGACCCGTAGGCGGCCGCCTGTGACTTGGCGTAGGCGGTGCCGAATACCTCGTCGATGCCCATGACCTCGCCGGTCGAGCGCATCTCCGGGCCGAGCACCGTGTCCACGCCCTCGCCGCGCTCGTCGGCGAACCGGTTGAACGGCAGCACGGCCTCCTTGACCGCGATCGCCGCGTCCAGCGGCAGAGTGCCGCCGTCCCCCTCGGCCGGCAGCATGCCCTCGCCGCGCAGCTGGCTGATGGTCGCGCCGAGCATGATGCGCGCCGCGGCCTTGGCCAGCGGGACCGCGGTGGCCTTGGACACGAACGGGACCGTCCTGGACGCGCGCGGGTTGGCCTCAAGCACGTAGAGCACGCCCGCCGCCAGGCCGTACTGCACGTTGAGCAGCCCGCGCACGCCGACCCCGCGGGCTATCGCCTCGGTGGAGTCGCGGATCAGCCTGATGTACTCCTGGCTGAGGGTGATCGGCGGGAGCGCGCACGCCGAGTCGCCGGAGTGGATGCCCGCCTCCTCGATGTGCTCCATCACGCCGCCGAGATACAGCTCCTGCCCGTCGTACAGCGCGTCCACGTCGATCTCGATCGCATCGTCGAGGAACCGGTCGATCAGCACCGGGTGCTCTGGGCTCGCCTCGGTCGCCCGCCGGACGTAGTCGGCGAGCGCGGAGTCGTCGTAGACGATCTCCATGCCGCGGCCGCCGAGCACGTATGAGGGGCGGACCAGGACCGGGTAGCCGATCTCCGCCGCGACCGCCTTGGCCTGGCCGACCGACGTGGCGACGCCGTACCGTGGCGCCGGGAGGCCGGCCGCGGCCAGGACCGCGCCGAACTCGCCGCGGTCCTCGGCCAGGTGGATGGCGTCTGGGGACGTGCCGACGACCAGAACGCCCTCGGCCGCCAGCGCCCGCGCCAGCCCGAGCGGCGTCTGCCCGCCGAGCTGAACGATCACTCCGGCCACCGGACCGGCCTGGCGCTCGGCGGCCACGACCGCCAGCACGTCCTCGAGCGTGAGCGGCTCGAAGTACAGCCGGTCCGACGTGTCGTAGTCAGTCGAGACCGTCTCGGGATTGCAGTTGACCATCACGGTCTCGTAACCGGTCTGCGACAGCGCGAACGAGGCGTGCACGCACGCGTAGTCGAACTCGATGCCCTGGCCAATCCGGTTCGGCCCGCTGCCCAGGATGATCACCTTGGGCTTGGTGCCGGCCGGCACCTCAGATTCCAGGTCATAGGTCGAGTACAGATAGGGCGTCCGAGCCGCGAACTCCGCCGCGCACGTATCGACCATGTGATACACCGGCCGGACGCCGAGCGCGTACCGAAGGCCGCGAGCCTCCGTTTCTGACAAGTCCAGCAACTGACCAAGCTGCGCATCAGAGAACCCGGCCGCCTTGGCTCGCCTTAGCAACTCTGCCGGCAGGCGACGCGCGGGGCTGGAGGCAGCCGTTTCGGTCCGGCTACCGCCAGCCGCGCGTGTCACCTGCTGCTGGATTTCCTTCGCGATCTCTTCAATGCCAGCGATCTGATCGACGAACCAGGGATCGATACTCGACGCCGCCGACACCTCGCCGACCGTCGCGCCTGCCCGCAGAGCCTGGTGCACCGTGGACAGCCGGCCGTCGTGCGGCACGGCGCACCTGGCCAGCAGACCGGCCATGTCACCAGCCGGATGACGCCAGTGCAGGGGTGCGCTGGCCTGCTCCAGCGAACGCAGCGCTTTCTGCAGGGCCTCGGGAAAGCTGCGGCCGATCGCCATGGCCTCGCCCACCGACTTCATGTGCGTGGTGAGGACCGGATCGGCGCCGGGGAACTTCTCGAATGCGAACCGCGGCACCTTGACGACCACGTAGTCAAGCGCGGGCTCGAAGCTGGCCGGCGTCTCGCCGGTGATGTCGTTGCGGATCTCGTCGAGGGTGTAGCCGATGGCCAGCCGG
>JASHUE010000541.1:0-2876 GCA_030040195.1 Streptosporangiaceae bacterium
GCAGCTGACCGGGGCCTGGCCCAGGTCGGTCCGCACCATCGAGTAGGAGGCCATGTCGCGCCACTGCCCCGCGCGGAAGCACGCGCCGCGCAGCACGCCCTCGAAGGTGAACCCGGCCTTCTCCAGCGACCGCCGCTCCGCCACGTTGTCCACCTCGGTCGAGGCCTCGACGCGGTTGACCTGCGTGTGCGCGAACAGGTACTCGGCGAGCAGCCGCTGCGCGCGCGTGCCGTACCCGTGCCCGCGGGCGCCGGCCAGCAGCCCGATCCCGATGTTCCAGGTGAAGCTCACCGGGCCGGTCGTCACCCGATGCCAGCTCACGTCGCCGAGGAACTCGCCCGGCTCGGTCGGCTCGCCGAGCGCGACCGCTAGACTGCCGCGGTCCTGCGCCAGGAGTCCGCTCTCGGCAAAGTCCCGGCGCAGCCTGCCGGGGTCGTGGTAGCCGAAAAAGGCGTAGGGCCCGGACTGGTCGGGGTCCTGAGATAGCGAGGCCACCAGGTCCAGCTCAGATTCACGTATAGGGCGTATATGGACCATATTGACCATTACCGAATCATACCAGGCAGCCGGGATTCGCCCGCGAGCGTTTCTTCCGGGCCGCATTCAGGGAGCCGATGGTGCCCGGTGGGTACGGCCAGGCCCGATCATAGAGATGTGGGGCAAGGACCGGATGGCGCGGACACGAGCCGGCCGAGCGAGTGGCTCGCCCTGCCTGGCGGCCGGGTGCGGCCGGTGGTCTCGCTGGCGGGCGAGGACGGAGAGGTGGAACTACTTCCTTACGGGGTGTGGCTCGCCCGGCTGCGGCCGCTCTGCCGGTGCGGGAGTCCGCGGCTGGGCTCCGGCCGCACCTGCGGGCGCGCCGAGTGCATCGCGGCGCTCGGAAGCTAGCAGCATGAGCGAGCCGCCGGCGCGGAGGGGCGCCCCAGGCGGTGAGCGGGGGATACCCCTGACTGAGGTCGGGCGGTGGCCGGCCAAGAGGGGGCAATAGTGTCCGACGCGGATGGCCGTGGCCCTTACCCTGAGTTCGTGCGGGAGATCGTGGTCTTCGGCGGAAGCGCCCATCCGGCGCTATCCGCCGAAATATGCGCTGATCTCGGCGTGCCGCAGCGCCCGGTCCGACTGACCCGGTTCGCGAACGACTGCCTGGAAGTTCAGCTTCAGGCCAACTGCCGGGAGCGGGACGTCTTCGTCATCCAGCCGCTCGGGCCTCCGGTTCAGGAGAACCTGGTCGAGTTGCTGCTGATGCTCGACGCCGCCAGGGGCGCGTCTGCCGCCAGGGTGACGGCTGTCATCCCGTATTACGCGTACGCACGCTCCGACAAAAAGTCGCAGCCGCGCGTGTCGATCGGCGGCAGGCTCGTCGCCGACCTTCTGGTAACCGCGGGCGCGAGCCGGGTGCTGACGATGACGCTGCATGCGCCCCAGGTGCACGGGTTCTTCTCGGTCCCCGTCGACCACCTGCACGCCCTGCGCGAGTTCGCCAACCACTTCGCGCGCCTCGACCTGCGCGACACGGTCGTGGTGTCACCCGACCTGGGCAACGCCAAGAATGCAGCCGCGCTGGCACGGCTGCTGCAGGTTCCCGTGGCCGCGGGCGCCAAGGAGCGCATCAGCGACGAGAAGGTCGTGATCAGCTCGATCATCGGCGACGTCGAGGGCCGGGACGTGATCGTGCTGGACGACGAGATCGCGCGCGGCACGACGATCATTGAGCTGCTCGAGCGGCTGGCCGAGCGCCACGTCCGATCGGTCCGCATCGCGTGCACGCACGGGCTGTTCAGCGACGGCGCGCTCAAGCGCATCTCGGCGCACCCGCTGGTCCGGCAGATCGTCAGCACGAACACGCTGCCGGAGGCGGCCGAGAGCGGCAGCGGCGACCTGCGCGTGATCTCGATCGCGCCCGCGCTCGCCGAGGCCATCAGGCGCATCCATGAGGGCGAGTCGGTCAGCGCGCTGTTCGGGGCGGGCTAGTTGCCAGAAGCGGCCGATTCGGCCGACCGCGCCCAAACGGCGACCTGGCTGCGCGAGCTGAAGCCGAGTTTCGCCAGGATGTTGGCGACGTGCCGGGCGGCCGTGGCCGGGCTTATGTACAGCTCCGCGCCAATGGCGCGGTTACTCTTGCCTGCCGCGATCAAGGCGACGACTTCTCGCTCTCGCGCGGTCAGGCCGAGCGACTCGGGAGTTGCGCGAGACCCGGCCGTGGCGGACGTGTTCTGGCTGGCCTGCTTGGCGGGCGCCGACAGCTCCTCCTCGGGCTCGGTCTGGTCGCCCAGCGCTAGCTGCACGGCCGCCGCCGGCGTCATCGCGGTTCCCTCGGCCCACAGCCGGGTGATGGCAACCTGCCCGAGACCCTGCGCGGCATCCAGGAAGCGCTGCATCCTGGCACCGGGCATGGGTGGCAGCTGAGCCTCCTCGCGCAGTGCGGCCACCGCCGCCGCGAGCCGGATGCCGTCGTCCGGATGTCCTTCGCCGATAGCCAGCCTGGCCAGCGCCTCCAGCCCGCGGGCCATGCCGATCCGGCTGCCGGAGGCGTAGCTGAGCCGCAGGCTCTCGGACAGATGGGTGCGCGCGGCGGCGAGGTCGCCCTGCTCGATCTCGATGCGGCCAAGCCCGGCCAGGCAGCGGGCGGTGTCGGGCCGCGAGCTGAGTTCCCGCAGGTACGTCAGCGCCTCAAGGTAGCGCTGGCGGGCGGTAGCGTCGTCGCCGCGCAGCCGGGCCAGGTCACCGAGGCCGAGCAAGGTCCGGGCTGAGCCCCAGTGCTGTTCAATCGAGCGCATGGCGGCCAGCGCCGCCTCGGCCAGCTCCTGGGCCTCGCGCAGATTACCGCGCCAGCCGGCCACCGTTGCCAGCGTGCCGAGCGCGTACCCCTCGTTCCA
>JASHUE010000542.1:0-3255 GCA_030040195.1 Streptosporangiaceae bacterium
GCGGACCTGGCTGTTGCCCCCGCCAGCCGCGACCGTCAGCACGATGAACGAGCCCGCCAGGACCAGGCCGGCCGACGTCACGGTCGTGCCGGTAATGCCCACGGCCTTGGCGACCGCCTCACGCAACGGAAGCTTGTGCGCTTCCTCGCGTATTCGGGTCATGACGAGGATGTTGTAATCCTCGCCCAGCGCGAGCAAGAAGATAAACATCAGGAACGGCATGAAGAACTCGAGCCCGCCGCTGCCGCCGATCTTGATGAACACGATCACGGACAGGCCGAGCGCGGCCAGGTAAGACAGGCCGACCGAGGCAATCAGGTACAGCGGCGCCACCAGGCTGCGGAGCACCAGGGCCAGCAGGAACCCGATCGCCAGGATCGCAATCGGGAAAATGTGCTTCAGGTCGCTGGTGGAGATCTGGCTGATGTCATACAGGGCCGGCGCCTCGCCGCCGACGCCCGACGCGGTCGCGCCTGATGCCTTCTGCGCAGCGGTCGTCGCCGCCCTGATGGCCGGGACCGCGTCCAGTGCGGCAGTGCTGCCGGGATCACCGGCCTTCAGGCCGGTCGAGAACTGAACGGTCCGGCCGTCGGGCGCGACGTAGTTCGCGGTCGCCTTGTAGAGCAGGAAGGCCTCCGCCGGGATCTTGCCTCCGTCGATGGACGTGGGCGGGGTGGCGGGCAGCGACTTGGCCGGGCCGAGGGCACCGCACAGCCCGGCGTACTGAGCCGGTGTCAGCGTAATGCCGCCGACCGGGTTGAGCGGGCCGGTGATCCCGGTGAACTGGCCGCTCGCGCGCAGGCTCGAGTCGATGGTGGCCAGCGGCGCCGGGTCTGTGCAGACCGGCGTCTTGAACTGGAAGATCAGGCTGGTCGGGTTCGCGGCCGACTGCGGGAAGTGCTTGGTCAGCAGGGCCTGGCCCGCGGCCGAGTCGCTGCCGGCCGGGGGCGAGGTGTTGCCGCCGAAGCCGGCCGCGGTGTAGCCGAGCACGGCGAACGCCAGCCCGCCGAACACGACCACGCCCGCCATGAGCGTGGGCACCGGGTGGCGCACGATCCGGCCGGCCACCCGCCCCCAGGTCCCGGTGGCATTGCCGCTGCCCTGGATGCTCCACGGCAGCAGCTTGGGCTTGCCGAACATGGCCTTGAACAGCGACCGCTTGACCGCGAGCAGGGACAGCCGGATGGACAGCAGCGCAGGCAGCAGGGTCAGGCCCGCCACCAGGATCACGCCGACGGCGATCGCGAAGGGCCAGGCCAGGTCGGAGTAAAACGAGAACGAGGCGACCAGCAGCGTCAGCACGGCGGCGATGACGGTCGCGGCCGAGGCACTGATCGACTCACCGACCCTGGTCACCGACTTCACGATGGCATGCCTGGCCGCGGGCCGGGGATGGGCGAGATCGGCCGCCACGCTCTTGCGAACGGCGAGGATCGCCAGCCAGGGCGAGAAGACGGCCAGCAGGAAGCGTGCCACGCGACCTCGGCGGCGCTCGACCAGCCGCGTGACCCATGCGGGAGTTGCGTCCGGCTTACCGGGGAAGTTGTCGCCGGCGGTCTCGTGGCCGCTGGCGCGCAGTTCCTCGCGCACGCGGAAGACCAGGAACAAGCCGTAATCGGTGCCGGCGCCGATCACGAGCACGATCAGCAGCAACTGCGCGATCGGGGACACCTGCAGCCCGTGCTTGGCCGCCTCCGCGACGAGCGGTCCGGCGATGGTGACCGACATCGCGGCCGGGAGCACCGTCGTGATCGCGAGCGTGAAGGACCGGAAGATCAGCACGAGCAGCAAGACGACGAACAGCACAGAAAGGCCCTGCACCTTGTTACCGGTGTTGCCTGAGGCTTTCTGCTGGTCCACCTGAACGGCCAGGTCGCCGGTGACATGCGCGGCGAGGCCCGTCGGCAGGTGCGCCTGCGAGATCTTCGCCCGCAGGCCGTCGACGAGGTTGGTCCCGTAGCTCGGGTTACCGCTGCCCGCGATGCTGGCGAAGACGACAAGCTGCTCCGCCTGCCCGTCGGTGGACACGCCGGCGTTGATCACCTTGGTCACGTTCGGCACGGTGGCCAGGCTCTTCTGCAGTGAGGTCAGCGCGGCCGTGTCGGTCCCGGTCAGCGAACCGCCCGTGGTCGCCGCCACCACCGGAATGGTCTCCTGCCCCGCGATGCCGAATGGCGCGGCCAGATCGGCCGCCTTTGAGCTTGGCGCGCTGGCGGGCAGGAATTTCTGGTTGTTCCCCTGAGTAACACTGCCGAGGGAGGGAAGCTGAGTGCTGGCGGCAATGGCGCCGAGAATCCAGACGAGCAGAACCAGCCACCGAAAGCGGACACCGAATCGCCCGATCGCCCCGTAGATCGCGTCGACCTGCATGGCCACGAATCCTACGGGATCAAAGTGACTAGCTCGTGCACCGGCCTGGGCCGCAAGACAAACCTGACCCGGCCCGCCCGATCACCTGATCTCGCGCCTGCTCGCCTCGCGATTATCGCGGTTGCACCGGCCTGACGGCGCCGCGGTGAATACCCTGCCGAGCAGTACTGTCCACCGGGAACGACGCGGCCACCCAGGTTCATGCCCGGATAGTGCGGGACATGCCGGGCGAGGTGCTGGCCTGGCCTAGCCGATACCGCCAGACTCATCTAAGGCTGGGCAGTCCGGGCTCCGCCCCGTGCGGCCGGGCAGCCGCAGGAGGGACCAGTAATGCAGGAGCTGCGCCTGGTCGCAGTCAGCGAGGACGGTAGTTACGCGATCCTCGCCGTGCCCGGGCGAAGCGGCCGGTTCCTCCTCCCGATCGACGAGCGGCTGAGGACGGTGGCCAAGGGTCAGTTCTCCCGGCTCGCCCAGTACGAGATTGAAGTGGAGAATCCGTTGCGACCGAAGGAGATCCAGGACCGCATCCGGGCGGGCGAGACAGCGGACGAGATCGCGGACGCAGCGGGCATCCCGCCAGACAAGATCCGGCGGTTCGAGGGGCCGATCCTCGCGGAGCGGCAGTACCAGGCCGAGCTGGCCCGGCGGGCCACTATCCATGGGCACAGTGACTCCGGGCCGGGCCCGCGGTTCGGCGACATCGTCGCCGAGCGGCTTACCAGGGCGGGGGCGAACCCGGAGACGGCCGAGTGGGACTCGCGCAAGCGCCCCGACGGCAACTGGCAAATCCGGCTGGCGTTCAGCATCGGCGGCCGGGAGGGGCGGGCCGAGTGGATCTACGATCCGCGCCGCCGGCACGTGACCCCGGACGACGACCAGGCGGTC